>JBMCIT010000207.1:0-3395 GCA_048616715.1 Tangfeifania sp.
AAAACTTAATTACCTAATGCAATGAATGAGCGAATTTCAAACCTGCAAATCAAAAAAGTGAAAACCGGAATTGACGGGCTCGATGAAATCACATTCGGAGGACTGCCCTTTGCCCGCCCGACACTTGTATCGGGTTATGCCGGAAGTGGCAAAACAGTTCTGGCCATTCAGTTTATCTTAAACGGAATTCAATACTACAATGAGCCGGGAGTTTTTATTAGCCTGGAAGAAACCGAAGATGACCTGCGGAAAAATATGGCTTCGTTTGGTTACGATCTGGATGAAATGGAAAAATCGGGGAAACTGGCCATCGACAATATCCGGTTAGACCAAACCCAGCTCCACAAATCAGGGAGATTTGATCTTACCCCTCTTTTCCTGAGAATTGAGGAGGCCATAAAAAAAGTGGGAGCAGAAAGAATTGCCATCGATACGTTTGAACAGATTTTCAGCCAAATTAAAGACCGGGATATTTTCCGCCAGGAACTGGTGCGCCTTATCCACTGGCTGAAAGAAAAAAAACTGACCACTGTGTTTACCTCCGAAAAACCGGCAGTTACCAACCCGAAATCAGGAATAAATGAATTTATCACCGATTGTGTAATTAACCTGTCGCACAGTCACATCGAAAATGTTTATACCCGCCGGCTGCACATCCTGAAATACCGTGGAAGTATGCACGGAACCAATGAATATCCTTTTCTGATAAGCAGCAAAGGAATTTCGTTGCTCCCGATAACAGCCGTCGAAATTCACCATGTAAGCAACGATGTGCTGCCAACAGGTGTGAAGGGCCTGGATGAGAAAATCGACAAAAATGGTTTTTATGTTGGCAGCAATACCCTGATCTCCGGAACATCGGGTGTGGGGAAAACAAGCATGGCCATGTCGGTTTGCCTTGCAGCAATGAAACAAAATAAAAAAGCTTTGTTTTTTACATTCGAAGAGTCGAAGTCGCAATTGATGCGAAATATGAAATCACTCGGGCTTGAACTGGAAGAATTCGAGAAAAAGGGACTGCTGAAAATTGTTACCTCCCGGCCAACGGCGCTGGGAATTGAAGCTCACCTGGTAACACTCTACGAAAACATTGAAAATTTCAAGCCCGATGTGCTGGCCCTCGACCCCATTACCGATTTGATGGAAGTGGGAACAAAAAAAGAGGTTCGGGGAATGATTATCCGAATCATCGATTACTTGAAAAACAACCTGATTACAGTAGTTTTTACTGCCCTTATACGTTCAGGTTCCGAGTCACCCAGCATTCAAATGTCATCGATGGTCGATAACTGGATAAAACTCGATATATTAAAAAAAGAAAAAGAAAACCAACCATATATCACAATTGTTAAAACGAGAGGAATGGAGCATGCAAGAAATTCTTTCCTGCTCAAATTTACCGGAAAAGGGTTAAAAACCGGAGAAAGCATTTAGTATTATTAATCATGACTTTAAAGGTGGCGATAAAGGACAGCGGATATATTTTATGAGCTCCACAAAAAATTATTACTTCAAACTGTTTATTGCAGGAATGAATTCCGGTTCATTTCATGCCATTGAAAATGTCAGGGAAATTTGCGACACTTATCTCAGCGATGGTTATGACCTTGAAGTAATTGATATTTACCAGCAACGCCAGCTTCTAAAAGATATGAATATAATTGCCGTTCCCACACTGGTGCGGGTTAAACCTGCACCCGAGGTGAGAATTATTGGAGATATGCTCAACAAAAAAGAAATTACCAAAATTCTCGAATTCAAAGAAAAATAAAACCTGATTGCGCTGCCCACAGAATTTTTCAGTATATTTCTTTATAATTTTTAAAACCTGGTAGATTCACCAGACTGTTAAAATAAAAATGCCGGAAAAAGAAAATCAACCACTGCTGACAAAAGAACATTTCGACCTGAAAGGAAGGGATTACATGTACCGGGCGCTGATTGAAAACATGAGCGAAGGGGCGCTGGTGCTGAACAAACTGCACACAGTGGTTTACAGCAACAAACACTTCGCAGCGCTTACCGGGTTTGACCTTCAGCGAATTATTGGCTCCAACTTTCAAACCCTGCTCCGCGAAGAGGATGCTGCTGCTTTTTCAAAAAGTATTTCTGATGCACTTAACCACCAGGCCTATTGCCAGCTTCAACTTCTTACAAAAAACAAAGGAACGGTTCCTGCAATAGCTTCAGTTTCGTCGTTTATTGTAGAAGGCAAAACCTATTTCTGTATAATAATCAGCGATATCAGCCTGCAAAAAAAGATTGAGGAAGGACTTGAAAACCAGGTAGCAGCAAACAGCCTCGAGATAGCAGCAGCCAACAGACGGCTAAACGAAATAAACAACGAATTACGTTCGGCCAACCAGGTTCTCGATAATTTTGTACATGCCGTTGCCCATGATTTAAGAACGCCCGTAGCCAACCTGAAAATGATTGGGGAAATGTCGGAAAAAGCACCCGACGAACATAAAGTAAAACTCTTTCAGAAAGTGCGCGAAAACATCGATATCCTGGACAATATACTGAAAGGGCTTGTTCAGATAATCGAAACACAGGATCAAAAAGAAATCAACCGGCCGGAAATCGACATCATTAAAATTGTTGAAGAAGTACTGTTCAATATGTCGGCCCGGATAAAAGCCAGGAATGCAACCATTACAATTCACAAGGAAACCGGCGAAAAAATCAACCATGTGGAGGGATACATCAGAAGCATTGTGCGGAACATGGTTAGCAACGCATTAAAATATTCCATGCCGGGCCAGCCGCCCAAACTCAAAATCACACTCAAAAAAGAGAAGGAATATTTCGTGCTCGCATTCAGCGACAAGGGAATTGGCATCGACCTGGAAAAACACGCCGACAATATGTTTAAACCGTTTCAAAGGTTTTCGTCAAATGAAAAAGGCATGGGAATCGGGCTTCACATTTCGAATACCATGGTGTGCAAAAACGGCGGATTTATAAAGGTGAAAAGCGCACCCGGAAAAGGCACCACCTTCAGGGTTTACTTAAAAGAATATAAATCATGAGTAAAAACCATATACTGATAGTTGACGACGACAATTATACGATCGATTTGTACAACATGCTGATTGACTGGTCGGGTTACAGAACAAATGTAATTACCGAACTGAGCGCGCTGAAAGCCATGGACAAATTAATTGAACTCCACCGCGAGAATCCGGAACAGTTCCCCGAATACATTTTGCTCGACCTCAGAATGCCCGAAATGCACGGCTTCGATTTTATCCGAAAATTCGAAGAAAATTTCCCGCAACCTAAAAAAAATACTGAATTTATTATTACGACCAGCTCCGTCATTCAAAAAGAAAAAGAGAAAGCGTTTCAGTTTAACCGTGTAACCGATTACCTGATAAAACCCATTCCCACCG
>JBMCIT010000208.1:0-3393 GCA_048616715.1 Tangfeifania sp.
GGAAAGACATGATAAAAGTTCCGGGCCTCGACGGAAGCGGCAAAATGGGCAAATCAGAAGGAAATGCCATCAACCTATTTGAAGACCCGAAATCGATTCGCAAAAAAGTGATGCGCGCCGTTACCGATGCCGGCCCCACCGAAATGAACCAGGAAAAACCGGAGCCGGTGCAAAACCTGTTTACACTGATGGAAATTGTTTCGGAGCCCGATACAGTGCGGCACTTCAACGAGCTGTACAACACATGCGAAATCCGCTACGGCGACATGAAAAAGCAATTGGCCGAAGACATTATCAAATATACCACACCAATTCGCGAACGAATTATTGCCATTTTGGAAGATGATGCGTATCTTGCAAAAGTGGCGAAGCTGGGAGCGGAAAAAGCCTGCGAGTCGGCTACAAAAACACTGGAGGAAGTAAAAAATGTTGTAGGTTTTAGAAAACTGTTTTAATACAGTTTCACACCCCATTTTTGCATGAATGCCGGGCTGTTGCCCGGCTTTTTTTTATTTGAACTCTTAGTATATTTCTAAATATATTTGCTAAAAAAGATGGAAAATAAATTATTAAACAGAATTACACTTAATCCGGAAATTTGTCATGGCAGGCCCCCAATCCAAAACACTCGTTATAGAGTTGACTTAATTTTGGATTTATTATCTGCCGGAATGACAACTGAAAACAGATTATTGTACACGAAAAATAGTTTTCCGCTATTGATTCAAATATGATATACTATCAAAAATAAATTTTTGTGAAGATAATACCGGAATCAGAAAATTGTATCGGCGAGGAACTGGGGTTATTTATGAAGAATTCGGGCTAAATTTGTATTTTTAGACTTTTTGTCGGATTAAAACTGAAACCAATAATATTTATTTTAATTGCATCGCAAAATGAAAATATCAATTATCCTGCTTGCAGCTGCTACTGCAATAACTTTCACATCTTGCCAGAATCAACCTAAAGAAGAAACAAGATCGGCAAAACCCAACATCATTTACATTCTGGCCGACGATTTGGGCTATGGTGATTTAAGCTGCCAGGGGCAAATGCATTTCCAAACGCCAAATATCGATCGGTTGGCAAAAGAGGGGATTACATTTACGCAACACTACGCCGGATCAACAGTTTGTTCGCCGTCACGGTCGGTTTTGCTTACCGGGCAGCACACGGGCCACACGCCCATCCGTGGCAATAAACGCGATGGTAATAAAGGAAACTGGCCTTTGGATGCCGAAGCTCTTACCGTGGCCGAAATTTTACAGGAAAACGGCTACGTTACCGGCGCTTTTGGCAAATGGGGACTGGGTTATCCAGGCTCCGAAGGCGACCCGAACAACCAGGGATTCGACGAATTTTATGGCTACAACGACCAGACACTGGCACACAATTATTATCCCTGGTTTTTAAACCACAACCAGGATACGGTTTGGCTCGACGATAATGCAGGAAATGGAGAGGGAACATATGCGCCAATTCCAATTCACGAGCAGGCGTTGAAATTTTTGGAGAATAATAAGGACAGACCGTTTTTTATGTATTATCCGTCGGTAATTCCTCATGCCGAATTGTTTGCACCTGAACAATACATGGAAAAATACCGTGGAAAATTTCTTCCCGAAAAAGAATACAAAGGCGCTGATGAAGGAGCGCCGAGATACAAAACCGGCGGCTACGGCTCGCAACCTGAATCGCACGCGGCCTTTGCAGCCATGATAAACCTTTTGGATGATCAGGTGGGAGAGATTTTGTCTAAATTAAAAGAGCTGGGACTTGACGAAAATACCATTGTCCTGTTTTCTTCCGATAACGGTCCTCATCTGGAAGGTGGCGCCGACCCCGACTACTTCGATAGCAACGGCCCATTTAAAGGCTACAAGCGAGATTTGTACGAAGGTGGAATCCGCGTTCCGATGCTGGTGCGCTGGCCCGGGAAAATTGAACCCGGGAGTATGTCTGACCATGTTTCTGCTTTTTGGGATGTGTTGCCAACTTTTACCGACTTAATTGATGCCCCCACCCCCGAAAATATCGATGGAATTTCGTTTCTGCCAAGCTTGCTGGATGAAGGAAATCAGAAAAAACACAATTATTTGTACTGGGAATTCCATGAAAAAAATGGCAGGCTCGCAATCCGTCAAGGCGACTGGAAATTAGTGAGGTACGATGTGTTTACGCCCGAAAAAACAACAACTGAATTGTATAATTTGACAGATGATCCAGGAGAAGAAAACAATATTGCAGAAGAAAATCCTGAAATGACGTCGAAATTGCTGCAGCTTTTGGAATCGGCAAGAACACCTTCGGAGGATTTTCCGTTTGGAAGGAATTGATAGTTTTACCACGCAAAGACGCGGAGGCGCAAAGTTTTGGAAAATAATTAAGCAATATAATAAAAGATGAAACGAGCCATGAAAAAAAATTTCACGCACAGGAAAATGTTTAAATGGCGAGTTCTCCCGATTGCTATCGGGATTACCATTAAAATTCAAAATCATAAACACATGAAAAATTCAAAATTACACCTCTTCCAACTGGTTTTTATCTTCGTGTTGGGTGCATGTAGTAATCCAAAAGAAAAACAGCAAACCGAATCCCAAAAGCCCAACATCGTTTACATTCTGGCTGACGATTTGGGCTACGGCGATTTAAGCTGCTACGGCCAGGAACTATTTTCCACGCCCAACATCGACAAACTGGCTGAAAGCGGATTGAAATTCACGCAGCATTATTCCGGTTCAACCGTTTGTGCCCCGTCGCGCTCGTCACTCATGACCGGCCAGCACACCGGGCACACGTTTATCCGCGGCAACAAGGAAGTTCAGCCCGAAGGCCAGCACCCGCTCAAGGCGGAAGCTTACACACTGGCCGAATCATTGCAGGATGCCGGTTATGCGACCGGAGCATTCGGTAAGTGGGGACTCGGATATCCCGGCTCTGAGGGTGATCCCAACAACCAGGGATTCGATGAATTTTACGGCTACAACTGCCAGCGCATCGGGCATCATTATTATCCTTACCACATGTGGCACAATCAGGAAAAAGTGATGCTTGAAGGAAACGAGGGACAACAAACCGGAGAATACGGACCGGAAGTTATTCAGGAATATGCCTTGAAATTTTTGGAAGACCATAAAGACCAGCCTTTTTTTATGTATTATCCTTCAATAATCCCTCATGCAGAACTTTATGCACCGGAGGAATACATGGAAAAATACCGCGGCAAATTTCTTCCTGAAAAAAATTATGAAGGCGTGGATGAAGGTGAAAATTTCAGGAACGGGCCTTACGGTTCGCAGCCCGAATCGCACGCAGCGTTCGTGGCAATGATTGATTACCTCGATATGCAGGTGGGCGAAATTGTGACCAAATTAAAGGAACTGGGTG
>JBMCIT010000209.1:0-3387 GCA_048616715.1 Tangfeifania sp.
TGGCCACACTGGCCGGCGGTGTTTTGGCGGCCTACATTGCCATGCTGGGCGGCAACGACCCGGTATTGCGCCTCGAGTTTGCCAAACACCTGCTGGCGGCATCGGTAATGGCGGCGCCGGCAGCAATCATTTTTTCGAAAATGCTGGTCCCGCCGGGTGAAGCCATCAACCAGCAAATTGAAGTGAGCAAAGAAAAAATTGGCAGTAACGTGCTCGATGCCATTACCAACGGAACCACCGAGGGCGTAAAACTGGCTGTGAATGTAGCAGCCATGCTGCTGACTTTCCTGGCATTTATTGCCATGTTCAATTTTGTAGTGGGTAAAATCGGGCAGTGGACTTCATTAAACGAATTGATACTGGAAGGCACGAACGGCAGGTACGAAGGGCTCTCCCTGCAATTTATCCTGGGGTACACATTTGCCCCGGTAATGTGGTTAATTGGAGTAAGCACCGAAGATATTATTTTGGTTGGCCGGTTGCTGGGCGAAAAACTGATTTTAACCGAATTTGTGGGATACATCAGCCTGGCGGAACTAAAAGCCAGCGGCGTTTTCTCCAATCCCAAATCGATAATTATGGCCACCTATATTTTATGTGGTTTTGCCAATTTTGCGTCTATCGGAATCCAGATTGGCGGCATTGGCGCACTGGCGCCCAAACGGCGGGTGCTGCTTTCCAAATACGGCGTTCCGGCATTAATTGCAGGCACACTTGCTTCGCTCATGAGCGCAACAATTATTGGGATGATAATGGGGTGAAAAATTACTGCAACCCAAGTTATCTTGAATTAAAGTTCTTAAACCTTTGTCTGATTTGTTGCATCATTTTTCGGGTTACTGCTTTTTCAATGCGGTGAAACTGTATGATTTCCTTTGGCGATAAAACTGTTTGGAATTCCCTGAAATATTTTTCACGGAGCGATATCATATTTTTTGCTTTCTCCATTTGTAAAAAAAACAGTTGCTCGGCCTGTTCATCTGTTAAACTGTCGGGAGAAATGCGCATTTCCCTCAGTATCCTCCCGTCCATTAGTTCCTGCTTTTCCCGTTCATATTTTAAATAAATTGGCCTGAGTTCTTCCTGCCGTTCTTTTTCCAGGTTCATTTGTTTGGCAATTTGATTTAGCCGGACATTTGAAACCCTTTCGCGAATTTGTGGAAATCTTCCCGTTTGTGCTGTTGTCCAATGGCTAAAAATCAAAACAATTGCCATTGTAATTATTACTTTCATGGTTTTCATTTTACTCTTCTATTAACTCGTTAAAATATATTTCTGCAAAAATTTGTCCGGCCAAATCCTGAAGTTCTTCTTCAGTGAGCGAGGCCAGAAGATTTTCAAATGTTTCGTCCTGGTATTCGCTTATATCTTCGGAAACAGGTTCCTGGTAATTTTCACCTGGTTCAATTTCAAAAGCAATTGCCAAATCCTCCATAATTTCCCGCCTTAATTCCTTATTATTTTTATTACCCTGAACAACCGTTTCTAATTTTTGAACTTTGGGGAGTTGGTTAATAACCAACCCGGAAAATAAAAGAATAACAATAACCGAAGCTGCTGCCGAAGTCCAAATCAACAAGTGTTTAATTTTCCTGTTGCGGTTCCTTAATTTCGCTTTTTCCAAAGTTTTTTCCGTTATCGTATCAAAAAAATCCTTCGGAACCTGGTAAGGTACCTTCTTCCCGATTTCTTTAAACTCCTTTTCATTTCTCATGATTACTCCTCTTTTAAACAGGCTTTAATTTTTTCAGTTGCATAATGATAATTGGTTTTCAACGCATTTTCCGAGCTGTTTAAAATCTCGCCCATTTCTTTATAACTTAATTCATCGTAATAACGCATATTGAAAACAATACGCTGTTTTTCAGGCAATTTCATAATGGCTTTTTGGAACTTCACCAAAATGCTCTCCTCATTTTCAGCATCGTTTATTACAAAACTATTTATCATCTTTTCATCCATTTCAACATTCTGACATTGCTTTTGTGCTTTTTTAAAATATCTAATGCATTCGTTGGTTGCAATTCTGTAAAGCCAAGTGTACAAACGGCTCTCACCTTTAAAACTTCCTGCGTAGCGATAAGCATTTATAAACGTTTCCTGAAGAATATCTTCTGCATCTTGGTGCGATACCACCAAACGACGGATGTGCCAGTATATTTTTTCCTTGTAAGTATTCATCAGCAAACGGAACCCTTCGTCGCGGGTTTTTCGTTCTCGCAGCATTGCCACTATTTGCAAATCGTCGTTTCGACTCATTCTTCAGTTTGCTTTTTCAGTTAGAAAAGGAATGAACCCAAAAGTTAAACGTCAACTAAAAAAAAATAAAATCGATTTAACTTTTTAACAAAATTGGTTTCAAAATAAGCAGTAATTCATATAAACAATAAAATCAGTACGCTATGAAAAGATTTAAAATTTTGTTTTGGGCAGGTATAATGTCGGCGGTAATTATGTCCTGTCAGAAAAATGAAGTAGAATCATCTGTAAACGATGTTTTAATTGAAAAGGAAATTGAAATCGAGAACCTGCTGGCTGACCTCGATGCATTTTCAGAAGAAGTGATTGACAACCAGTTAGGGGTATTAAAATCGGCAACCACAGGAATAAACGACGACGATGGTTGCCCTGTAATAACCTGGTACAGAAACGCTGAACCTCGGAAAATGATCATTGATTTTGGGCCCGAATGTGAAGGAAAAGACGGAAAACTTAGGTCGGGTAAAATAATCATTACATCCTCTTCTTTTGAAGACATGAGTGCCACGCGAACCAAAACTTTTGAAAATTTTTCTGTTAACGGATGGGGCATTGATGGAGTAATCACAAAAAAGATTACGCACAATATTGAAGAAAAAACAAGGATTGCTGAAGTTACAGAAGAAGTAACACTCACCTCGGAAGAAAAAGCAGGTACCCGAAGTGGTACAATGACCCGTAAGCATGAATTGGGCGAAAGGTTTAACTGGAGAGATGATGTAACCAGTTCATGGGGAGAGATTGTAACCGATTGGCAGGATGGCCAAACCGTTATAAAAACTATTTCAGAAGAAAATCCATTGGTTTTCCTGAATGCATGCCGCCAGATTGTCAGCGGGGTTTTGTCAGTTACCTCCGGCGAAAATTCATGGAGTATCGATTACGGGCAGGGAGATTGCGACAACAAGGCAACTATCAACCGCAACGGCGTTGAGCGGGAAGTCCGAATCGGCAGATAAGCGCAGATAACAATTCCCAATGAATAATTTTTAAAAAAAATAATTTCCCTGCCACGCAATCCCCGGAAATGTTTTTGAGTCATTGAAAATATATATTTTTTGCAAGGTTCTGTCTGTTTAAAGCCAAAAGACAGGACTTTGTTTTTTATAAAACACTTTAAGTTATTAA
>JBMCIT010000210.1:0-3380 GCA_048616715.1 Tangfeifania sp.
ATCGGTCCCGGTTTCCGACGGTGAGCTTTTTACAGTTACACGGGGGCAAAAAACAATGGCCTGGTCACGTTCTGCAATTTTTTTTGTCTGGTGTGCTGCAAACGAGTATGTTAATCCTGAAATAATGAAACTCAGGATACCCAGCCAAAAGGCAAGTTTTCTGAACGCTATGCGCCGGCTAAACAGGAACAATCCGAGCAGTCCCAGGAAAATGATAAATGCGCCGGTACTGATAACCGACCAGGTATCGGCCGGGAAAAGGTTAACTGCTTTCGTGCGCCACTGCACAAAAAAGGGTTTCGGAAGTTCTTCAATTTCAGTGGTTACAAGCTGGTTTGCCAGTTCCAGGTTAAAACGGATGTCTTCGTCCTGCGGAGCCAGTAATTTGGCACGTTCATAATTCAAAATGGCATTGTTGATGTCGCCCGTTTTATAGTAGGCATTTCCCAGGTTGAAATAGAGTTTGGCCGATTCCTGACCTTCCTGCAAAATTTGCTCGTACGCCGATATCGCCTGCTGATATTCTTCAGTGGTGTAGTATGCATTGGCTTTTTCCCACAAAACCTGCGTGGAATCCTGCGCTGAAACCTGAAAAAATGCCAATAATCCAATTAGACCCCACAAAAATTTTATATTGCGCAAATTCATTTTTATCAGAATTATATGGTTAGGCATATTTTAATCTACCTTTTGGTTCAGGTATTGTTCTTCCCAAAGATTCGGCAGTCTCAATCCATTCCGAAATTACCTCCTGCACATTTAATAATGCAGATTGATGCGTATCTCCATCTGCCATGCATCCTGGGAGCTCTGGCACTTCAGCAAGAAATGATTGGTCTTCATCACTCCAGTAAATAATTATTTCGTATTTTGAATTTTTCATTTTTATTTGTTTTGCATCAGTAAACGATATTTTAATATAATTTCTCTTACTTGTTTTACCTGATAAGGTTTTGCATTACCATCTTTTTTGGGTTGAAGGTTTAATATTTCTTCGATATCTTTTTTGTAAAAAATCCTGTGACTACCTTTTGTACGTTCTTCAAAACCAAATTTTTTCAAAATAGTCAAAAGATCATGAAACTTAAAATTCTTATCAGAAGTTCCACTTAAAAGCCTTAGAACTAATTTATCGAACTTACCCATTTCCTCTATCTTTTAATCTGTTTCTCGAGCTTTGTCATTGTCGAAGCCGCTTTTTTGTACAATTCATGTCGGGCTTCCGAACCACCGGATGGTGCATAACGGGCAAATTCACATTGTTCTATAATTTCTTCGAAATCAGCAATAACCTGTTGTTCCACATTGTTTTGCTGAAGATTTGCCACTGCACTGTCGCGGTTGAGGTTGGCCACCGGAATTGCCAGTTTATCACTTAAATAGCCCCAGAATGCCTTCAGGATAGCTTCGTGGAAAGCTTCGTTGTTGTTTTGTTTCATGTAACCGGAAGCAGCTTTAAGTCGTTTGTTGGCAATGCGATTGGCTTTTTTATTGCGCATGAGTGCGGCATTGGCATTTTCGCGCACCTTTTTGCGGTAAACAACAAAAAGCGCCAGAAACAATAACGTACTTCCACCATAAATTCCATAAAAAAACGGAGTACCATAAAAGGTGTACCCTTTTTCATGGAGCGACGGATTGCCCTGTTTGATAAACCGGATATCCTGCCCAAGCATTTGCACCTGTTCGCGATTCCGGTTGTTCATCACAATTTCCTGCCCGCCGGTACCTTCTTCCACCTGCAGCGTATACTCCTGTGTCGATTTGGTAACGTACCTGCCGCTGGCCGGATTGAAATAGGCAAACTGAATGGCCGGAATGGTATAATCGCCTTCAAACCGCGGCTGGAATAAATATTCGATTGTTTTAGTGCCCGAAACACCGTTGTTGCCGGTTTGCACATTGTCGGTGGCCTGCGGATCGTACACTTCAAAATCGGCGGGCAATTCAAGTTCGGGATTCCTGATTAGCCGGATATTTCCTGAACCGTTGATTGTAACTTTCAGGGTAACGGCATCGTTGGTGGTAACGTTTTGATTGCTGAGTTCGGAAGAAATGCTGAAATCTCCCACACCGCCGTAATAATTTTCAGGTTTTGGCGGAAGGTCGCGCACATTTACCGATACCGGATCGCTGGTTACTGTGGTCCTGACGGTGCGCACTCCACTGAAAAAATCGTCGAAGAAACTGCGCGGCTGCACCCGTTGCTGCACCAGCAGCGACATGCTGAACGGTTCCACTGTTATATTTCCGTTTTGCTGTGGGAAAAGTACCGTTTTCTTCAAAACTCCCACCTGGTAAATCCGGTCGTTGTAAACTTCGCGCGAAAAGTTTATTTGCTGCGGAATTTCAATGTCCTGGGTATAAAAACCTTCAAAAGTAGGGAGGTTTACTTCATCGAAACCCGAAACCGGAATATCGGGGTTGACATATAGTTTTACGGTGGCAATAATTTGTTCGCCACGGAAAACATTTTGTTTATCCATTTCCACCCGAACAAACAGGTTGTCGCCGCCTAAATCAACCGACTGTGGCGAATCCGGTTCTTCGTCGCGGGGCGACGACTGCTGTTGCTGTTGCTGGCGCTGCTGTGCTTTTACAACTTGTATTTTTATTGAATTCGATTCGAAAACATCACCGTTTACTTCGATGGAAGCCGGCCTGATTTCAAAAGTTCCTTCTTCTTTTGCCCGCAAAATGTAGGTATAGGAAAATGTAACTTCCGTGGTAGTCCGCCCGTTGATGGTTTGCATCCGGGTCGACTGGCCGGTGCTGGGCCCCATCAGCACATCGAAATTATCGGTGAGGTTGGGCGGCAGCTTCAGGTTGTTGCCCTTTTCGTTCAGGGTAAAAGTGAGCCGGAACTGTTTTCCCGTTTCCACAGCATTCGGGGCCGACATTTCAAACCTTGTCTGTTCGGCGGCAGCACCGGCCACCACAAAAAAGAATAAAAAATATGTTATTAGTTTCTTTATCATCGTTTCTTTTACAAAGAAAAATATTTAATTATCAAATATCACTATTCTTGCCTGTTTCTTAATTCCTTCCCCTTAGGGGAAGGTTAGGATGGGGCTTCTACCACTCTTTTTCCACATTTGTTTTTTTGGCTTTTGCCGCTTTTTCTTTTTTCACCTTTTCCTGAATCTCCCGCTCATCGCTTTGCAATGCCTGTAAAAGCTGTTCGGCATCTTGTTTCGAGATTTTATTTGGTTGCTGCTGCTGTTGTTGTTCCTGATTTTGATCCTGTTGCTGCTGTTGCTGATTTTGATCCTGATCCTGTTGCTTATCCTGATCCTGTTGCTGCTGATCCTGGTCTTGTTGCTGATCCTGATCCTGGTCCTGGTCTTGTTGCTTGTCCTGATTTTGCTGTTGATCCTGAT
>JBMCIT010000211.1:0-3368 GCA_048616715.1 Tangfeifania sp.
GAAATCTCACTTTTTATAAACAGATTTCTCCCAAAGGTCGTAATGACATTCCATGATTAACTTAAACTAGTCATCAATTGCCGTGAATATCATTTGCCTGAATTTCCAGCCAGTTTGATCATTTACCGGTCCTTGTGTTTGTTTCATTATAATACCGATTACATTTTCAACGGGGTCGGCAAAATACTGGGTGTTGAAATAACCGCCCCAGTCAAAAGTGCCTTCACTACCCAGCCCGCCTTTTGCCACACCACCGGAAGTAACAACACCAAATGCCAGTCCGTAATATTTTTCACGACCGTTGAATAAACCATTTGTCTGATTTCCCATAATCGTTCTCACGGTTGTTCGGCTTAACAGGCGAACGCCGTTGTATTCCCCTCCGTTCAGGTACATTTGCAAAAACGTGGCATAATCTTTTGCTGTGCTTGTCAGGCCTGCACCACCCGAAAAGAAAGTTTTGGCTCCTTTAACGGGATAATCGGTATCGTAAAAAGTGACCGGGTATTTTTTCCATTCGTCATCTACTTTATGCTGAACGGCAACAAGGCGGTCAGCTTTGCTTTCCGGCAAATAGAAGCGGGTATCGTTCATTCCCAGCGGATCGAAAATATGTGTTTTCAGAAACTCATCGAACGGCATTCCTGAAACAATTTCAACAAAATAACCCAGAACATCCAGTCCTTCACTGTAGGTATATTTTTCACCCGGATGATGATGTAGCGGCAGTTTAGCCAGTTTTTTCACACTCTCTTCAATGGTAATATTTTCCGTAGTGAAAAGATCGGTCACGCCGGCTTTCTGATAAATCATTTTCATGCGTTCGTCACCGTCAATCAAGCCGTAACCGATTCCTGAAGTATGGGTAAGCAGATGACGGATTGTGATTTCACTGTTCGCCGGCCTCCCGGTCCATGTTGTATCACTGTATTTAAATGTACTTAAAACCTGAGGATTTTTGAATTCGGGAATGTATTTTGAAATGGGATCATCTAACCGGAACTTCCCCTGCTCCCACAGCATCATCACCGCCGTGGATGTAATGGCTTTTGTTTGCGATGCGATACGGAAGATATCATCCCGCTTGAGTTGCCGGCCTTTCTGATTGTCAGCCATTCCGTAAGCTTTCCAGTGAACAATTTTGCCATCACGGGCTATAAGCGAAACAATTCCGGGAAGGTCTCCGGCTGCCACTGCATCCCCGCACATTTTGTCGATTCGCGCGATTCGTTCAGAGGACATTCCTACACTTTCAGGACTCGCTTCGGTAAGAACGGGAGAGTTCTTTACCGATTTAGTCTGGGCATTTACGGCTGTTAAAACCGCAAAAGAAAAAATGGTACAAACAAGTAATTTTTTCATTTCAATGTATTTATTATAACCCTTTTTACAAATAATAGCTGTTCCCCACCGGATAGGCTGAAGTATCGCAGTACAGCTCGCTGTATATGGTCAACTCCGGGTTCGACGTGGAAAACCTTATGGAAATATGAAGCAGCGGATCTCCTTTTTTAATGCCAAAAAGCTGTGCATGCTTTTCGCTGGCGAATTCAGCCCTGATTTCCTGGTTTGAACCAACAATCTCGATAAAATAAAGCTGGCTTAAGGTTTTAAAAAATGAACCTTCCGGAAACTCCGATTTTAAAAATCCCGGTAAAACAGTTCCGGGGAACCAGTTTTTTTCGAGCATAACGGGAGTTTCAGCCACAAAGCGCAATCTTTCAAAATAAATACACGATGCATTTTTGTCCTTATCATCAACCGGTAAAACAATTTCATCGCTCCACTCTGTACTTTGCGGTCCTTGAAGAAAAACTGTTTTTACTCCTTCGCCCACAGCTTCCGAAAATCCTTTCACATTCAGCAAACCCAGCGTATTCCGCCGTTCTTTCACGCGGCTTCCTTTGCCATGAATCCGCTCGATAAAACCTTCTTTAATCAATTCATCAAAAGCTTTCCGGGCAGTTGTCCGGGTAATTGAAAAATGCCGGCACAAATCGTTCTCGGATGGCAGAAATTCTCCCGGATTGTAACTTCCCTGCTGGATTTGTTCCTTCAGGTAATTCTTAATACGACGGTATTTTGGCTCACCTTGATTCATCATTTTCACTGCAAATTTAACCTTTTAACTTGTACGTACAAGATGTTTTTACAAAATAATTTAAACTTTTTCATTCTGAAAGAGGTACATATAAACAAATAAAAAAATCATCATGGCAAACAGGCGAACATTTCTAAAATCGCTGGCCGGAATTACTGCCGGCTTATCCCTCAGTCAGTCTGCTTACAGTGAAGAAAAAACAAGTGACCGTCTGGGCGAAATTCTGCCCAGGCGTAAATTTGGCCGGACAGGTGAGTATGTTACAATGCTCGGCACTGGCGGATATCATATTGGCTGGACCACTGAGCGCGATGCGCAGGAAGTTATCGAAGCTTCGCTCGAAGGTGGAGTGCGTTTTTACGACACGGCTGAGAGTTATTCCAGCGGCGTGAGCGAAGAACGTTACGGAAAATACCTAACTCCCAGGTACCGGGATTTAATTTTTTTGATGACGAAAAGTACAGGACGCGATGCGAAAACCGTTCAGGAGCACCTGGAAGGTTCGTTACGCAGGCTCAAAGTTGATCAGATTGATTTGTATCAGGTACATTCCATCCGTACTCCGCAGGATGTTGACAACCGGGTTGAAAACGGGGTACTGGAATTCTTGCAGAAAGCCAAACAGGACGGAAAAATTAAATACATCGGGTTTACCGGACACCAGAATCCATATGCGCACACCCGCATGCTGGAACAAACTGAAGAGAATGATATGATGGATGGTGTGCTGATGCCGGTAAATGTGCTCGACCAGTCGTATTTCAGCTTTGCAGAAAATGTAATGCCCAAAGCGCTCGACCGCAACATGGGAATTATGGCCATGAAAACACTGGCCGACGGAAGATTTTTCGCTAAAAAAGAAGAAGCGGGCTGGACAAGCAGCGATCCGGTTATTCCCAATTACATGAGCATTAAAGAAGCGATGTATTTCGTTTGGTCGCTTCCTGTTTCTGTCATAATTTCAGGGAATGAAAACGCCACCTATATGCGCGAAAAAATTGCGCTGGCACGTTCATTCAGCAAATTATCAGAAAATGAAAGAATGGCCCTTATCGATAAAGTAAAAGACAAAGCACAGACCGGGAAAATTGAGTATTTCAAAAATAAAGAAACTTAAAATTACAGACACACACTGCAAAATGCGATTAATATCTGATTCTGTTTTCAAAGGGAAAAAAGCGGAGTGCATAAAAAGAAAAATCCCGGGGTCATCACCCCGGGATCAAAACTAAACCTAACTAAACCAAACTTATGAAAAAACAGCAAA
>JBMCIT010000212.1:0-3364 GCA_048616715.1 Tangfeifania sp.
CATGCATGTATAACTCTCCCCGTTCATATTCGCCTAAAATCGCCAAACTCGAAACACTTTTCAAAACCTGGTGCAGCGCTTTGTCGTAATTCTCCGGGTTTTCCCATTCAATATCAACATGAATGGTGTATTCGTTGGGTTTGCCAATTACGGGCACCGACTGAATTTTTGCCAGGTTAATTTCCCTCTCTGCAAAAACATTGAGTACCTTGGCCAGCGAGCCGTAAAAATGCCCTACTTCGAAACAAAGCGAAGCTTTATTGGCTTTCTCGGTGGGGTTTCCGTGTTTTGACAAAACCAGAAACCGGGTGTAATTTTTCTTGTTGGTTTCAATTCCGGTTTCCAGGATTTCCAGGTTGTAGAGTTCGGCTGAACGTAAATTCCCGATTGCAGCAGCGTTTGGCGGCTTCTCCTGGGAAATTAGTTTGGCCGCGGCGGCCGTGTCCATTCCTTCGTGTAATTCAACTTTTGGGAAATACTTTTCAATATATTCCATGCACTGTTGCAATGCAACCGGATGCGAATAAATATGCGAAATGTCTTTTGGTTTTACGCCGGGAGTTACCATTAAATTCATTTGAATATGCAGGTAAATCTCCCCGATAATGCGAAGATGGTAATCGCGGATTAGCTGATAGTTTTTCAGTAAACTTCCGGCAATGGAGTTTTCTATGGCCATTACGGCGTAATCCACCTGGTCGGTATCAACCAGTTCACAAACACTGGTAAACGACCTGCACTCAACCACCTCAACTCTTTCATTGAAATATTTCAATGCTGCGTCTTCGTGAAAAGACCCCACTATTCCTTGTACTGCAATTCGCTTCATTCTAAAAAAATAATTTCAAATATACTAATTCTGAATGGTTGCCGGTTGAGATTGAAAAATTCTCCCGGTTAAAAAGTTCAAATCTTATAATTATTGTTATTGCTTAACAATTCATTGCGGTGTTTTTCCAGCTTTTCAATGCATTTGTCAATATCAGAAGGCCGGATGACAATAACCGCTGTTTCGTCGTTCATGGTAAATGCATAAAGGTATTCAATGAACACGCCTTCTTTGTTGAGGATATTGAGCATCTTCGACAACGCCCCGGGTTTATTTGGAGTGTTGGCCAGCACAACATCTGTAATGCGTGCCGAAAATTGTTTTTCTTTCAGAACAGCAACAGCTTTTTCGGGCTCGGAGACAATTAAACGGAGGACGCCAAAATCGGAGGTATCAGCAACCGTAAAGGCCGAAATGTTGATTCCGGCCTTACCCAGAATTTGGGCCACTTCGTTCAGCCGGCCCGATTTATTTTCCAAAAATACCGAAACTTGTTTTGCTCTCATTTTTTTAAATTTTTCTGTTGTCGATTACCCGTTTTGATTTGCCTGCTGTACGTTCAATGGTTTTAGGCTCTACCAGTTTAACATCAACCGAAATTCCGAGTGTCCCCTGGATATTTGCGGTAATTTTTTTGCGGAGTGCTTCCAGTTCGCGAATTTCGTCGGAAAAAAACTGCTCCTGCACTTCAACCAGAAGTTTCAGCACATCGAGCGTTCCTTCGCGTTCCACAATCAATAAATAATGTGGCTCGGTTTCGCTCATTTCCAGCAGCACGCTTTCAACCTGCGACGGAAATACATTCACCCCTCGAATGATCAACATATCATCTGACCGGCCAGTGCATTTTTCCATTCGTACCAGGGTACGCCCGCAAGCGCATTTATCGTAAATCAGGCGTGTTAAATCGCGGGTTCTGTATCTCAAAATCGGGATTCCCTCTTTGGTAACGGTTGAAAAAACCAGCTCGCCCATTTCGCCTTTCGGGACTGGCTCAAGCGTTTCCGGGTCGATTATTTCAGGAATGAAATGATCTTCATTTACATGCATTCCTGCCTGTTCCTCGCATTCGCACGAAACGCCGGGGCCCACCACTTCGCTCAACCCATAAATATCGATGGCTTTCAGTTTCAGTTTCGATTCAATTTCGCGGCGCATGTTTTCGCTCCAGGGTTCGGCGCCAAAAATGCCCACCCGCAGGTTTAACGACTCCGGTTTAATCCCCATCTCTTCCATAACTTCTGCCAAAAACAAAGCATACGAGGGCGTGCAGGCAATAACCGAGGTTCCAAAATCCTGCATCAGTTGAATCTGTTTTTTGGTATTTCCGCCGGAAATTGGAATAACCGTGGCGCCAAGGTTTTCGGTGCCGTAGTGCAACCCGAGCCCGCCGGTAAAAAGTCCGTAACCGTAGGCCACCTGCACAATATCGTTTTTATGCACGCCGGCCATGCAAAGGGCACGGGTAACCACCTCCGACCACATTTGCAAATCGTTGCGGGTGTACCCCACCACGGTTGGTTTTCCGGTGGTTCCCGAGCTGGCATGTACCCGCACAATTTCACTCATGGGCACGCTGAACATGCCAAACGGATAATTGTCGCGCAGGTCGGTTTTATTGGTAAACGGCAATTTGCTCAAATCTTCCACCGACTTAATATTGCCGGGAAGCAAACCTTTTTCCTGCATTTTGGCGCGGTAGCTTGGGATGTTGTGGTAAATCCGCTGAACGGTTTTTATGAGGTTTTCACTTTGTATGAAAGCCATCTCATCGCGCGAAGCACATTCTATCTTCTCGTTCCAAATCATCGGCAACAGTTTGGTAATTTTTAGTTGTGAAGATCAATCTCTTCGAAATTTATATCCCGTAAACTGTTTCGTCATCAAGAATGGGGATACCGTTTTGTTCCAGCCGTTTTTTAGCTTCGAGCACATCGGGTACATCGAGGATTAAAATGGCCATTCCGGTTTCTGAAATCAGCCGGCTGTAAGCATTTTCAATGTGAATACCCACGCGGGCAATTTTAACCAGCAGTTCGTCAAGTCCGCCGGCTTCGTCTTTCATTTCAAGGGCAATTACTTCGCGTAAAACAACTGAATCTCCCTTTTCGGCGAGTAACCGGTACGCTTTTTCAGGCTGATCAACCAGCATGTTCAACACTCCCCAACCATGTAAAATATTACTCAGTGTGAGCGAACGGATATTAATTTTTTCTGTTTTTAAAATGCTGGTAATCCCCTCGAAATGAGCAATCTTATTTTCTAAAAATACGGAAACTTCAAATGCCATTGTTTTTTGATTTTTTTTAACCAGATAATCCTGCCTCTATTCAGGGAGCCTGGTTTTTGTGTTAAATTTTAAACAAAAATAATATTTATATCAGAATTTGTAAGCAATTGAAAGCATATTTCTAAAATTCGTAACATTTTCTGTATTCTTCACTTTCGCCTTGTCGTTGAAATCATTCTCACCATAAGCTGCTGTGGTCCAGCTCAGTTCCCAGCCAAACATAAAGTTTTTATAGGTGTAAATCA
>JBMCIT010000213.1:0-3339 GCA_048616715.1 Tangfeifania sp.
TCCTCTAATTCCAGGTGCGTCAATTCATCGGTCACTTCAAAATCATAATCCGGGTATTCATACATGGGCATCCGGGGTTCGGTTTCGCCCAGGGAGTAACCGTAAACTCCTTCGTATTCCTGCGTTTCTTCACCCATGTCATAAAGCTGCCACAAGTATTCTGTTACCGACTTCGACTCGATTACAATCACTTTCCCCATATCATTAATAATCGGGCTGTGGTTGCGTGTGCGGTCGTGGGCAAATTCCAAAATACGGCGCCCGTACCTTGTGATTCCAATCGTACGGAAAGTAAGGCTTTTCCCCACTCCCGGCAGGTTCATAATATTGCGGTCGGTGGCAAGGAACGGAATGTTGTATTTTTGGCGGATGGAATCAATTTCAAAATTTAGCTGCTCGGCATCCTGGGTAAGTGAATGAAGCATTTTTGTCACCTTTTTCGGCAACCGCCCCAGGTATTTTTCCTCGATTTCTTCCTGCACGGCACGCGCATTAGGCGTAAAGTTGGCGCTGTTTTCCTTGAAACCTTTTACGGTAAACGTATAGTAAGTCAGAATTCCGATGTCATTTAGTATTTTGCGGAGTTTTGCGGTATGTCCGCGCCTCGATGCAGGAGCCGTAAAAACAAGCTGGTTGGCTACTGTCCATCCGGCTTTCAGAAAGAGTTTCACTGCCTGCCGGGCTTCGGGGGTAACTTCCATAGGCGATTCAAAATGGGTTTGAATCACAAATTGCTTAACACCAATTGCACTGGCTTTCTTTTTAAAATCTGCCAAAATAGCTGAAAGTTTGGGAGTAACACGTTGTGGAATATAAACCGGCAGCCGTGTTCCCAACCTGACCCTTAAAATTTCAGCATATTTTTCGCCTTCCGGTCGCTGCTTGTTTTCTTCCTTCTTGCGCAGCGCCATGTTGTATACTTCGTCAAGAATATTTTTAAGGCTTTTATCCGAGCTCATCAGTGCATCGCCGCCGGTAATCAGGATATCGCGCAACTGGGCATCGTTTTTAAAATATTCCAGCAGTTCCGGCATCCGTTCGCCCCACGATTTTTCCGGTTTCAGTTTCTTGAGGTTAAAATTAAAGTGCCCGTTCTGAAATTCGTACATTCGCTGGCAACTGGCACACAGTCCGCCACAGGCGCGCCCCACGGTATCGGGAACAAAAATTGCCACCTCCGGGTAACGCCGGTGAATATTGTGCGACGACGGCAACAGCCAGCCTGCTGCATTGGGTTTTCCCGGCTCTACTTTGTCTTCTTTTTCCCAGGCATTGATTTGTCCGAATTCCTCAACCAGTTGCCTGCTGTATACAATGTAGCAGCGGATAGCCAAATCGCCGCCAATGGCAAATCCGGGGGTCTGAACATTGAGCAATGACAAATAGTAGGGATTTACAAAAAAAGGAATGCCTTTCTGTTCGGCATCGTACAAAATATCCATTGTATCGGGGTCGAGCGAGTAGTCGAGCATTTCATTCAGCAAATCGGCAGAGCGGACAGCAAATTTCAGGTGAAAACGACTTTCATTCCACCACTCCTGCATTTTTGCTTCCTTCTCTTCCTGTGTCCAACCCGGTTCAAATTTGTAGCGGCTGTCTGTAATTTCCCTATTATCAATTTTTTCAATAATAATTCTGATTATCCTGTCGCGGTTTTGTTTGCGCAGTCCAATAATTCTTGGTTCAATCCCTGCGGGGTACCTGTCCATCCACTTTTTTACCTGGCGCTTCGACGGAATCTCGGGTTTCAGTTTTCCGTTAAGCTGGCGGAATAATTGAAGCATATCCTGAAAAAATTCAGGCTTCGCTCCGCCAATTCCATGATTTGTTGCCAGCCACATCATTTTAAACGGATTGGTTACCGCCATCTCGCCGTGAATATTCTGGTCGGCATAGGCTTCGCCTGCGTGTTCAATATAGTCGAGAATGCGGATGGCAGCAAAATCTTCCCACTTCAGTTTTGTGAAAAGCTCGTGGCTGTGGTCTTTTTGGTAATAAAATGCTTCCGCATCCGGGTTATTTTTGAGCATCGGCAGAATCCATTCCCTGATCGATTCCATAGCTTCTTTTTCATCTTCCGAATTGCGCAGAATCTTTTCCAGTTCCGGGTTTTCTTCCAGTATTGTTAAAAGAATTCTGCGGGCATGAACATTGATCGCTATTTTATCCAGTCGTGTTGCTTTCATCTATGTAATTTTTCAAATTATTTATCAGATTGTTTTGAAATTAATAAAAAAAGCCGAAAAGGCAAACATTATAACGCCCCGGCGCCTGTTTTTAAAATCTTTTAACAGGTAAAAAAAACAACGTTTATCTTAGTCTGTATTTTTCTTTCGTTAAATCTATTTTGGTTATTTCATGACAGGTAATACAATTCAATTATCTTTGCGCTGATTTTTAGTGATTTGTATATTATCGTCCCTATTCTTTTAAAACAGAGATAGAAAAATAAAAAGAAATAGGGTATTTTTTAGGACTGAACAATTTGTAAGGTAGAAATATGACGCACAAAGCAGGATTTGTAAATATTATCGGGAACCCGAATGTTGGAAAATCGACCATCATGAATGCAATGGTTGGCGAAAAATTGTCGATTATAACCAAGAAAATGCAGACCACCCGTCACCGTATAAAAGGAATTGTGAACGGCGAAGATTTTCAGGTGGTTTATTCCGACACACCCGGAATTTTGAAACCGGGCTATAAACTGCAGGAAAGCATGATGAAGTTCGTGGACATCGCACTTACAGATGCCGACGTAATTTTGTTTGTGACCGATGTAGTTGAAAAGCCCGGTAAAAACCCTGAATACATAGAGCGCATTCGCAAATCGAACATGCCTGTGATTGTGCTGATCAACAAAATTGATTTGTCGGATCAGAAAGAGGTAACCCGTTTATTCGATTACTGGGCCGAAGTTTTTCCGGGCGCCGATGTTTTCCCGGTTTCAGCAAAGGAGCGTTTTAATATCGAACCCATTTTCGATCGCATTCTCGAGCTGCTCCCTGAGAACCCGCCGTTTTTTGAAAAAGACCAGCTAACCGATTGCAGCGAAAGGTTTTTTATGCAGGAAATAATCCGTGAAAAAATTTTGCTGACCTATGAGAAAGAGGTCCCGTATTCAGTGGAAGTAGAAGTGGAAGAGTTTAAAGAGAAGGACAATATCATCGATATCAGGGCCATAATTTATGTTTCGCGCGACAGCCAGAAAGGAATTATAATCGGGAAAGAGGGCAAAATGATTAAACGAGTGGGAACAGAAGCACGGCGGGATGCAGAAGAATTTTTCAGCAAGAAAATATTTTTGCAGATGTTTGTGAAAGTCGCAAAAGACTGGAG
>JBMCIT010000214.1:0-3326 GCA_048616715.1 Tangfeifania sp.
CACTCGCTTTTGTTGGTGGTGTTCAGTAAAATATGGCCGAATTTGTTGGAGATGGCCATCAGGTAAATGCCCCGCGCCCGGGCCTGGATATTTTCTTCGGTCACCCCCGGTTCCGTGCCTTCAAATAGCGGCGCAAGTTCTTTCTCAAAGGCATCTACTGCGCTTTGAATTTTCACAACATCGTACCGGATTCCCAAATTTTCAGCAAGTTGACGGGCATCGTCAACGCTATGCTCCGAAGAAATTCTGGAAGGCAGTAGCAGCACACGCACATTTTCAGCTCCTAGCGCACGCACCGCCAGCACAACTGTTACCGCGGAATCGATTCCGCCCGAAAGCCCGAGTGTGGCCTGCTTGAAACCCATTTTCCCAAAATAGTCGCGGATTCCCAACACCAGTGCATCGTGAATTTTTTCGATGCGACCGGTTTCAGGTTGCAGATTTGTTTCTCCCGGGTTTTGGGTGTCGACTATCAGAAAATCTTCTTCGAAATATTTCAGTTCTTTAACAATTTCGCCCCGTTTATCGATATAAACCGAGCCGCCGTCAAAAACAAGCTCGGTTTGCGCACCGGATTGATTCACATAAAAAACGGGCAACTTGTACTTTTGGGCCTTTTTAACCAGCACATCTTTCCGCCAGTTTTCCTGGTTATACGAAAAAGGCGATGCAGAAATATTCACCACGAAATCTGGATTGAACTTTGCCAGCTCTTCCATGGGCGAAATCCGGTAAAGTTTATCTTTTCCAAATTCGTTGGCAGTGGGTTGTTCATCCCACAAATCCTCACAAATTGTCAGGGCTATCTTTTCGCCTTTGTATTCCACTACACTAAAATCGCGGTTGGGCTCAAAATGGCGGTATTCGTCAAAAATATCGTAGGTTGGCAGCAGCGTTTTGTTATGTACCGACTGAATTTTTCCATCTTCCAGAAAAAATGCAGAATTGTACAACGTTTTCCCCTGCTCATTTTCGTTGATGCGCGGGGCGCCAACAATGGCCGCAATTCCGTTGCATTCTTTGGCGATTTTTTCAACAGCTTTTTCAGCCTTTTGAATGAACTCCTTTTTTTCGAGCAAATCGTGCGGATAATATCCCGTAACGGATAATTCTGAAAAAACCGCCAGGTCGGCGCCTTTTTCTTTTGCTTTCTGAATATTTGCGATAATTTTTTGGGCATTCCCTTCAAAATCGCCTATAATGTAATTTAATTGTACCAGGGCAACTTTCATAATCAGAGTTTAATGTTTAAAGTGAAAGTTTAAAGTGCAAATGTCTTATTTTTGGGACAATTTCGCAATAAAATTTACAACGATACGTATTGATTTGATAAATAAATGAAATGAAAAAAAATACATATTTATTAATTTTCTTAATCTTAATCTTTATAACCTCCTGTAACCGGAACCGCTTAAAAGTTGATATTTCAGATATTGAAAAGGATGTGCAAATTGTCCGCTTTGAGCAGGAATTGTTCGAAATCCCGTTGCAGGACACACTTGCAGAACTGGAACAACTGCACAATAAATACCCGGATTTTTTCGATCTTTTCACATACAAAATCATTAATGTGGGCGGCATTGGCGATGATTATTTTCCGGAACTGATGGGCGAATTTTTGACAGACACCATGATTCTGAATGTAAAATCGGATGTGGAGGAAGAATTTTCCAATTTCAGCAAAATTGAAGAGCAGCTTAACAAAGCATTCAAATATTACCAGTTTCATTTTCCTGATAAAGAGTTGCCCACCATTTATACTACCGTTTCCGGGTTTAACGAATCGGTTTTTACGGCAGAAGGTATCATCGGCATCAGTCTGGATAAATACCTGGGGCGCGACTACCCGTATTACCAGCAGCTCAGCAATGTTCCGCAGTACAAAATCAAAAACATGCACAAAGAAAAACTGCCGTCGGATGTGGCGTATGCCTGGGGACTGACTGAATTTGACGAAACGGAAGAAACAACCACAGTGCTCGATAACATCGTCCACCAGGGAAAACTGATGTACTTTGTGGATGCACTGCTGCCCGAAACGCAGGACTCCCTGAAAATAGGGTACACTACTGTACAATTGCATTGGTGCGAAAACAACGAAGCTGAAATGTGGAATTACCTTGTTGAAAACAGAATGCTTTATTCCAACAAACGGATGGATATTATCCGCTACATCAACGATGGGCCATCCACAACCGGCTTCCCTCTCGAATCTCCTGCCCGAACAGGTACGTGGATAGGCTGGCAGATTGTGAGGCAATACATGAAAAAACACGAAGATGTTACATTGCCCCAACTCATGGCAAATACCAACTACCAGGAAATTCTGAATGAGTCGGATTATTACCCGGAGTAGGAATGGCCGTTACCTGCCTGGCTTTAATTCGGGACGGGATCACTGGTCATCTGTCATTCGGAAAATTTAAAAAATACATGCTTAATACGCTAATATTAAATAAGAATGATATAAATATATCCTTTTAAATTATCAACAACTATCAGTGTTTGCAAAGGCCAAAATTAATAAATTCCAAAATGTTTTGTAATTTCGATATCACAATTATTTTACAAAAAAATTAAAGCTGATGAATTTTACAGGCAAACCCAAAAAAATTGGAATTTTAACTGCAGGCGGCGACTGTCCGGGACTCAATGCGGCAATCCGTGGTGTTGGAAAAACGGCTATTGTTGAATACGGGATGGAAGTGTATGGTTTTAATGCCGGTTACCTGGGTTTAATTAACAATGATTATATAAAGCTAAGCGAATCGCAACTTTCGGGAATTCTAACCGAAGGCGGAACAATACTCGGCACATCGCGCGAGAAGCCCTACAAAATGGTGAAAAAAGATGGTAAGAAGAACGCCGAGAAGCCGAAAAAAATTAAAAAAACTTATGAGAAACTGGGACTTGACTGCGTAGTGTGCATTGGCGGCAACGGCACCATGAAGACCGCCAACATGCTGGCTCAGGAGGGAATCAATGTTATCGGGATTCCGAAAACCATCGACAACGATGTGTGGGGAACCGATGTTACTTTTGGATTCGACTCTGCAGTGCAGGTGGCAACCGAAGCTATCGACCGGCTGCACACGACGGCCAACTCACACCAGCGGATAATGATTATCGAGGTGATGGGGCACCATGCCGGCTGGCTGGCGCTCTACTCTGGTTTGGCTGGTGGCGGCGACATCATTCTGATTCCGGAAGTTCCGTACAACATCCGCTCGGTGTGCAAAAAAATTGAAAATCGTTACGAAGACAAAAAACCGTATTCGATTGTAGTGGTGGCCGAAGGAATTGACCACCCGAAAGGCAGGTCGGCT
>JBMCIT010000215.1:0-3323 GCA_048616715.1 Tangfeifania sp.
ATTTCTTTGAACACACATGTTGACTAATGGTTATTATTCTCAAACAAGAACATTGAAGCGATTGATTTTTTGAAGGATTAATTATCTTTGCAATTCTTTAAAAAACAGAATAAAAAACAAATGATACAAATAACACTTCCTGATAACAGTGTGAGAGAATTTGAGGAGCCTGTAAATGGTTTGGAGATAGCACGTTCCATTTCAAACAGGCTGGCCAAAGATGTGTTGTCGGTTTCGGTAGACGGTGAAATATGGGATTTGACCCGTAAAATTGACCACAACGCAAAAATTAAGCTCCACACATGGGAAGACAGGGAAGGAAAAGAAGCTTTCTGGCACTCGTCGGCCCACCTGATGGCTGAAGCGATTGAGCAGTTGTACCCGGGAACCAAATTTGGAATCGGGCCAACTGTCGATGCCGGATTTTATTACGACATTTCGTTGCCCGGCGAAAAACAGCTTTCTGAAAAAGATTTGGAGAAAATTGAACAGAAAATGATTGAGCTGGCCCGCGAAAAGAACGATATTGTTCGCGAAGAAATTTCGAAAATGGATGCCATGCAGCTTTTCGATTCCAAAGGCGACGAGTTTAAAATGGAATTGATAAGCGAACTGGAAGACGGCACAATTACGTTGTACAAACACGGAACGTTTACCGACTTGTGCCGCGGGCCGCACATACCGAATACCGGTTATATTAAGGCAATTAAGCTCACATCGATTGCCGGCGCCTACTGGCGTGGCAATGAAAAGAACCCGATGCTTACCCGGGTTTACGGAATTACCTTCCCGAAACAAAAAATGCTCACTGAGTACCTCGAAATGGTGGAGGAAGCCAAAAAACGCGATCACCGCAAAATTGGCAGGGAGATGGAACTGTTTACCTTTTCGGAAGCTGTGGGGCAGGGGCTGCCGCTTTGGCTGCCCAAAGGAACAGAACTCAGAATGCAACTCGAGGATTTTCTGAAAAAGGTTCAGAAAAAATATGGCTACGACCAGGTGATGACACCACACATTGGCGATGTGAGACTGTATAAAACATCGGGGCATTACGAAAAATACGGCAAGGATTCTTTTCAGCCAATTACCACTCCCGCTGAAGGGGAAGAGTATTTGCTGAAGCCGATGAATTGCCCGCACCACTGCGAAATTTACAAGGCAAAACCACATTCATACAAGGAGCTGCCCGTTCGCATGGCGGAGTTTGGTACCGTTTACCGCTACGAACAAAGTGGCGAATTGCACGGATTGACCCGTGTGCGTGGGTTTACACAGGACGATGCACATATTTTCTGCCGCCCGGACCAGTTAAAAGATGAATTCAAGAAAGTAATCGACATTGTTTTTATCATTTTTAAAGCGTTGAGCTTTAAAGATTATACCGCACAAATTTCGCTGCGCGATCCGAATACGCCGGAAAAATACATCGGCAAATCAGAAAACTGGGACAAAGCCGAACAGGCTATTATTGAAGCCTGCGCCGAAAAAGGCCTGAAAACAGTGACCGAAACCGGCGAAGCTGCTTTTTATGGCCCGAAGCTCGATTTCATGATTAAAGATGCATTGGGCCGTAGCTGGCAGCTTGGAACAATTCAGGTGGATTATAACCTCCCGGAGCGCTTTGAACTTGAATACATTGGCTCGGACGATAACCGCTACCGCCCGGTGATGATACACCGTGCGCCTTTCGGATCGATGGAACGTTTTGTGGCTGTGTTGATTGAACACACCGCCGGGAAATTCCCGCTTTGGCTCACTGCCGAGCAGGCCGTAGTTTTACCGATAAGTGAAAAGTACAATGAATATGCGCAAAAAGTTTCAGATTTTCTAAATATTTCCGATATTCGCACCGTCGTAGACGATCGTAATGAAAAGATTGGTAGAAAGATACGCGATAATGAACTAAAGCGTATACCTTATTTGTTAATAGTAGGAGAGAAGGAGGCTGAATCGGAAACCGTTTCGGTCCGCCGTCAGGGAGAAGGCGACAAAGGAGAGATGAAAACCGGCGAGTTTGCTGATTTTCTGAACAGGGAAGTTAGAGATCAATTATCAGGATTGTATAACTAACTAAATATAGGAGGAATTTAAAATAGCTATTAAAAGAAAAGGGCCCGGACGGTCGCCATTCAGAAGAAGAGACCGTGGTCCGCTACACAGAATTAACAGGAATATCACAGCCCCGGAAATAAGGCTGGTAGGAGATAATATTGAAAATCCAGGGGTTTATCCCGTGAGGGAAGCGTTAAAAATTGCCGACGAAAAGGAGTTGGATTTGGTAGAAATTTCGCCCAACGCCGATCCTCCGGTTTGTAAAATAACCGATTACTCCAAGTTTCTTTATCAGCAGAAAAAGAAACAAAAAGAGATGAAGGCAAAAACGCAAAAAATTGTGGTGAAGGAAATACGTTTCGGTCCGCAAACCGACGACCACGATTTTGAATTTAAGATGCGGCACGCCGAAAAATTCCTGAAAGACGGGGCAAAAGTTAAAGCATTCGTGTTTTTTAAAGGCCGCTCGATTGTCTTTAAAGAGCAGGGCGAGATATTGTTGCTGAAACTGGCTACCGCTCTCGAGGAGTTGGGAACAGTGGAACAAATGCCCCGGTTGGAAGGAAAACGAATGACAATGATGATTTCACCGAAGAAGAAATAATACAGTTCTTTGATAACATTTAAGAAAGTAGCATTATGCCAAAAATGAAAACGAATTCCGGTGCTAAAAAACGTTTTAAGTTAACCGGAACAGGTAAAATTAAAAGGAAACATGCCTACAAAAGCCACATTCTGACCAAGAAAAGCAAAAAGAGAAAACGGAACCTGGGATACTGGACAACTGTTGACTCTGCCAATCAGAGAAATGTGGAACTTT
Source organism: Tangfeifania sp. (assembly GCA_048616715.1). Lineage (GTDB taxonomy): Bacteria > Bacteroidota > Bacteroidia > Bacteroidales > Prolixibacteraceae > Tangfeifania. The sequence continues at coordinate 2,873 of JBMCIT010000215.1, forward strand.
TGTTGAATATGAAATAATTTCCTTAGTTAAAAAAAGTAATTAACCAGGTGATTGTGCCTTAAAGTGTGTCCGCCGGCTGGCGGAGAACGCCGATTACCAAAAAAGTAAAAAGTATGCCAAGAAGTGTAAATCATGCAGCATCACGTGCCCGCAGAAAAAAAATACTGAAGAGGACCAAAGGTTACTACGGAGCGCGTAAAAATGTTTGGACCGTCGCTAAGAATACCTACGAAAAAGGATTGCAGTACGCGTATCGCGACAGGAAAGCCAAAAAAAGGACATTCCGTGGATTATGGATTCAAAGAATTAACGCAGCCGCCCGTTTGGAAGGCATGTCGTATTCGCAGTTCATGGGATTGTTGAAGAAAAACGATATTGAAATCAACCGCAAGGTACTGGCCGATTTGGCGATGAACCAACCGGATGCGTTTAAAGCTATCGTTGCAAAAGT
>JBMCIT010000216.1:0-3321 GCA_048616715.1 Tangfeifania sp.
CTTTTGGCGTATTTCACAATGGGCCGGGTAATACGTTGCAGCAATCCGGCCGATTCCATCACACCGCCAAAAACCATGGCCGAAAGAATCAGCCAAACAGTATCGAGCATCCCGCGCATTCCTGAAGTGCTAAGCAGTTCATTCACATTTTCATCGATAGTAACAAGCGTTACATCGCCAAACATGGCCTGCATCACCGAAATGTATGAAGCTTTGGTGTAATTTTCAGCTATTCCTGCAACATCTTTGATAATTTCAGGCTGAAATATGACAGCGAAAATGCCGCCCAGCAGCGTTCCTGCGAGCAATGCCGGAAGTGGCGGAACTTTTAAAATGATAATGGTTAATAAGATTACCGGCACCAGGAAAAGCAGCGGATTTGTATTAAACGTGCCCTCGATTGCTGTTTGTACTGTTCCGACATTTTCCATGGCAAATGAAAAGTTGGAATTAAAACCGATGACAAGAAATATGATTAGAGTGATTAACAGCGACGGAACAGTGGTATAAAACATGTACCTAATGTGCGTAAACAAATCGGTTCCGGCCATTGCAGGCGCCAGGTTGGTGGTGTCGCTCAGCGGCGACATTTTATCGCCGAAATAAGCGCCGCTTATTATGGCGCCAGCTACAACTGCCTCACTCAACCCGATGGCTTTTCCAATTCCAAGCAGCGCCACACCAATCGTTGCAATGGTAGACCACGAACTGCCCGTGGCCACACTTACAATGGCGCTTACAACCACGGCGGTAAATAAAAACAGTTTTGGATTGATGATGTCGAGGCCATAATAAATCATTACCGGAACAACTCCGCTAATCATCCATGTTCCGGCCAGCGAACCAATTAAAAGCAAAATCAGGATGGAAGGCATGGCCGAACCAATTGTGGAAACGATTTTATCCCTGATTTTCGCCCAGCGAAACCCCAGCCGGTGAGCAATTAACCCCGCTACCGAAGCAGCCAGCATTAATGCAATCTGGTTGGCGCCTGAAAGTGTGTCATCAAAAAACAGCACATTGAAAGTCAACAATGCAATCAGTAATAAAATCGGAAAAAGTGCTGCAACCAGACTGGCTTCACGTTTCATTAAAAAATAATTTTGGTCGATTGAAACGGAAAACTAATATATTTCTCCCAAAAACCGCTACAATCGCAGAAATAAATGCCAAAAATACATCGTTAAATAAAGTTTCAGGAATAATTATTTGTTTATATTTTCGTTTCCCATAAATGGAGAAGAAGTATATGAAGTTAAATACTATCAAAATATTGCTGACCGGCATATTTTTTATTTTACTCACCTTCCCGACAATTGCCCAAAGAAGCAACGGTTTAACCGTTCAGGGTACGGTAACGGTCGAAGAAGGCTCGGTTGAAGGTGCGTACATTCAAATGTACCGCGACGGCCAGCGGCTCGATAATTACGGAATCGGTTCCAACGGACGTTATAAAGTGGAACTGAATTATAATCACGATTGGACCCTGATTTTTGCCCGCGATGATAATTTTCCGCAGAAAATTGTGGTGAATACCAATGTTCCGCGTGATGTTTTGCAATCCGATCCGTTGTTTCCTCCTTTCCCGGTCGATATAAATCTGTTTACGGAAATCCCGGATATCGACAAAACTTTTTCAGAAAATACCGTTCAGAAAATTTTTTACAGCACCGATGTCGATAATTTTATTTCGGATGTATATTACAACAATGCCCAGATAAAACACCTGATCGATCAGGCCATTTTGCAATCACAAATGATTGACAGAGAAGCAGATTACCTCGCTACTTTAACTAAAGCCGAGCGGGAAGAACTTCAGAAAGAATACGATCAGTTGCTCGGGCAGGCTGAAACAGAATACAATAATGAGCAATTTCTCAACGCACTCGATGGTTATAAAGCCGCAAGCAAAATATTCCCAAAAGAGCAGTACCCCAAAGACCGGATTGCAGAAATAAACGATTTGCTGGGACTGCTGATGGTAGCTGAAGAAATGGAGCAGGCGTTGGCTGATCGCCTGGAGTCGCTTCTAAAACAAGGCGATTTACAATTTGAACGCAAACAGTTTGAGGAAGCCAGAAGCTCTTTTCAGCGGGCACTTTCCATTAATTCAAACAATCAGCACGCTAAAAACCGTCTTGATGAAATTGATCAGATACTAAATGAACAACTTGTTGATCAGCAGTATGACGAGCTTGTAACACAGGCGGATAATGCTTTTGATGAATTGCTTTACAAGGAGGCAAAATCGGGTTACGAGCAGGCCATAGCACTCAAACAAAATGAAGCTTACCCCAAAGAACGTCTCGAAGAAGTGAATAATATTCTTTCAAGGCAGGCCGAAAATGCGGCACAATTGGAAAGTTACAAGGATGCTATGTTTCAGGCAGAAGTAAATTTTGAAAAACAATTCTACGAAGAGGCCATTTCTTTCTACGAAAAAGCGCTGACATTCAAGCCCGGCGATGAGGTGGCTGCCACAAAAATCCGGGAAATTGAGGATTTGATGTATGAACTCGCCAACCGTACGTTATACGACCGGCTCATTCAAACAGCCGATCGTGCTTTTAAAAGAGATCGGCTGGAAGAAGCGCTGGCAGATTACCGGCAGGCAGTGGATCTTTTTCCCGATGAAGAATGGCCCAATGAACAAATTTCAAAAATAAATGAAGCGCTCGAAACGGAACGCAATTTTGCCCGTCTTATCAGTCAGGCAGATGTTGCTTTTGATGAGGAAAATTACAGGAATTCAAAAAACCTGTATCAGCAGGCGCTGGAAATAAAATCTGAAGATGAACATGCAACTGAAAGGATTGCACAAATTGATGAAATTTTTGCGCAGCAGGAATTGGACGAACAATATGCCGGATTGATTGCAGAAGCTGACAATTATTTCGATGCCGAAGAACTGGAACAGGCCAGGACCAGATATCAGGAAGCACTTTCAGTAAAACCCGGTGAAAAATATCCGGAAGACAGGATAAATGAAATCGATGGTATTTTTGAAGGGCGCGCACAGCTTGATAAACAATATCGAGATGCAGTTGCTGCTGCCGACAGGTTATTTCAGGCTGAAGAACTGGCAGAGGCCCGTGGCGCTTATGAAAATGCAGCCGGAATAAAACCTGCCGAAACTTATCCCACGGAAATGATTCAGCGGATTGATTCACTGATTGCTGAACAGGAACGGTTACTGGCAGAACAAAAAGCGGCAGAGGAAGCAGCCGAACAAGCCCGGTTGGAAGCCGAAGCGAAAGCCATCGATCAGCAGTATCAGCAAATTGTAGATGAGGCCGATCGTCTTGCTGATGAAAATGAACT
>JBMCIT010000217.1:0-3320 GCA_048616715.1 Tangfeifania sp.
TTAAAATTTAAAAATCTGTTTAATTATTTGAATAACAATGAGTGTTGCCACGCTGGCCCCGCCAACCAGCAACCAGTGAATTCCTGAAAGTGTTTCGAATGACAACACATCGTGAAACAGCGGTATTAAATAAGCTGCAACAAGCGCTGCAATGCAAATTCCGAGGGCCATCCAGATGTATTTGTTTTTTACCACCTGGTTGACAAAAATATTTTCTTCGGGTTCACGCATGTTAAATACATGAAGCAGTTGCGACAATGCGAGGCTGAAGAAAGTTACGGTATTGGCTAATTCCTTCGATTCTTCAAACTGGTAATAGGTCAGCAAATAAACTCCGGTGATAATGGCTGCCATAACAATTGCGTAAATGGCCATTGCTGTCCAGTTGTGTTTGTTGATGATGGGTTCTTCCGGGTCTTTGGGTTTTTGCTGCATAATGGTTTCATCGCCTTTGCCCAATCCCAGGGCCAGTGCAGGAAATACGTCAGACAGCAGGTTCAGGAACAGTAACTGTAAAGGCAGCAACGGCAGGTAAAAAAGCGAGAAACTGATACCGGCAATAATAATAATTTCGGCCAGGTGGTACGACAACTGGTAGACAATAAACTTGCGGATGTTTTCGAAAATTATGCGTCCTTCCTCAATTGCATCTACAATAGAAGGAAATGAATCGTCTTTCAGGATCATGTCGGCCACATCCTGTGCAATCTGGGTCCCACGCTCGCCCATGGCAATTCCGATGTCGGCTTTTTTCAGCGCCGGGGCATCGTTTACGCCGTCGCCGGTCATGGCCGTGATTTCGCCTTTATCTTTAAAGTCTTCAACAATGTTGTATTTTTGTTTAGGATCGACCCGCGCAAAGATGTTCGATTTGATGACTTCCTCTTTATTGTTTTCAATATCGCTGCCTTTCATTACGTGGTATTTTTCATCGGCCGAAAGCCCTACTTTTCGGGCCACATTCTCTGCTGTTCCCGGGTGATCGCCCGTAACCATGATAATTTTGATTCCGGCGGTCTGGCATTTTTTTATGGATGGTTTTACATCTTCTTTTGCAGGGTCGATAAAAGAAACAAACCCAAGAAAGATCATGTCTTTCACAAACTCTTCTTTTCCCTTTAATGATTCATCCTGACTTTTATCTTCGGTTCTGTATGCGTATGCAATTACTTTCAGGCCTTTGCCCGAAAGTTCTTCATATTTTTTCATCCACTCTTTTCTGAAATCTTCAGAAATATCTTTTTCTTCACCATTGTCGAGGTAAGATTTTGATTTTGAAAAAATCGGGTCGGCAGCACCTTTTGCCGATATGTAGAGCTTATCTTCCAGCCGGTGTACGGCCCCCATAAATTTGTCCTCTGAATCAAAAGGATCTTCGTTTATTTGTTCATTTTCTTTTAATTTTTGTGTGGTTTCCGCATCGTATTTTTTGAAGAATTCAAGAACACTCACATCGAGCGGATCGCCTATGAGCTGCTTTTTACCATTGTTCTCTTTTTCTTTGGCATCGTTTGCAAAAACCGAAACCTTGAAAATGTGACTAAAATTTTCGCTTTCAGGATTTTTCCCCGGTTTATCATTTTCACCTATCAATGAACCGGCTTCGATATCATTTTCCGGGTAATGAATGGAATCCACTGAAAGTTTGTTTTCGGTAAGTGTTCCGGTTTTGTCTGTAAAAATTACGGTTGTTTCGCCCAGTGTTTCAACAGCAGCCAGTTTTTTAACAATTACATTTCGTTTCGATAGCCTTAGCATCCCCCGTGCCAGGGCGATACTCGCAACAATTGGCAATCCTTCAGGAATTGCTGCAACTGTCCATGCAATAGCAGTTTGCAGCATCAGGTAGACTTCTTCGCCGGCTATCCAGCCGATAATAAAAAACAGTGCTGCCAGCCCAACGGTTACCCAAATCAGCCGGTGTGAGAGTTTGTGTAATTTCCGGTTGAGCGGAATTTTATCTTTATCTTCTTCTTCGGCCATTTCCGAGATTTTCCCAATCTCGGTTTGCTGACCGGTGGAAGTTACTACTGCCCGGGCTTTTCCGTTTGTTAAAGCTGTTCCTTTATACAGCATGTTGGCCCGGTCGGCAAGTTGTGTTTCTTCGTCCAGCTTCTCTGTATTTTTTTCTACAGGCAGTGATTCCCCGGTAAGTGGCGATTCATCCACTTTTAATTCGGTATACGAAATAACACGTGCATCAGCAGGAACAAGATCTCCCGCCGCAAGATCAATAATATCGCCGGGAACTACATTGGCTGCATCTGTTTTTTTGGTTTCTCCGTCGCGCACTACCCGCACCTGAAGCCGGTTTAATTTTTTCAGGGCTTTTACCGAAGTCCGCGCCTGGTATTCCATCCAGAATCCAATGGCTGTGTTTAAAATGATAACGACAATAATTGCTATTGCTTCAGGGATATCGCCAAAAATGAAAGAAACAACCGCAGCACCCATCAGCAGATAGATAACAGGATTGTTGATTTGATCGAGCGCCAGTTGAAAAAGGCTTTTTTGCTTTTTCCCTTCAATGATATTTTTGCCGAACTGATCCAGTTTTTCAGAGGCCTGTTTTTCAGTCAGTCCTTCTTTCTTTGAATCAAATTCATTTAAAACATCTTCAACTGAATGCACATGAGGTGCGAATTTATCTTTGTTGTTTTCAGCCATATAAGTTAACCTGTTGGAAAAAAATAAAATATTTTCAACATTGCCTTTTTGTTGTTTTGTTTGGCAACGATTTGGATCAGGTTGGTGTTAAAGGGGAATAAATTTTTATTTGGTGCCGGTTGGATTTTTAAAATCTACCGATCGATCCCTGCTTTTGAATTTGCTGGGTTTGATTAAACCGCCGGCTTCGGAAAACGCTGTGTCGAAAGAATCGATGTTGGTCCAGATATTTCTTTCCAGCTCGTTAAATTCTTCTCCTTCTTCCTCCATAGCTACCAACTGATCGTGTTGCAGTATCAGGTCTTCCTGCAATGCTTTCAGTCTAATAAGAATATCTTCCAGTTCAACAGAAGGTGCATCTTCTTCATCGATTCCGTTTTGTACCTCCTGGATTTTTTGTTTGATATCCGTTAATCGTTTTTCAAGTTCTGCTTTTAATTCTTTTGCTTGCATAACAAATGTTTTTATTAATTCATTTCTTACAGTTCGAATAATATGCCACAAACTTCCCTATCAGACCATGTGGTCCTTTTAACTGCCGGAAAAACTGCAAAATAGAATGGTCGCAGCTTTTTTCCGGTTTCTGGTTTTCTTCTTTTTTTGTTGAATTGATCCCCGAAAATGCGTAGAGAATCCACAAAAGGAGTTGTGTT
>JBMCIT010000218.1:0-3302 GCA_048616715.1 Tangfeifania sp.
AAAAACTGGCACCGGTTGCCATGCGCCTCGAAATAAAAAAAGGAACAAATAATTGCCTGTTAATCAACGATTATTACAATTCCGATCTCACCTCCTTTTCCATCGCACTTTCGGTTTTGCACCAGCAGGCCAAAAAAGGCCACCTGAAAAAGCAGGTGATTTTATCCGACATTCAGCAAACCGGTATTCCCCAAAATGAACTTTACAGGCAGGTTAACCAACTTTTAATTCAGTGGCAGATTGATGAAATTATCGGGGTGGGGCCTGAAATTTTAGCAAACTCCGGCGCATTTTCTGTTCCGGGTGAGTTTTATCCCCATACCGAAAATTTGATTCGCAACCGGCTCAAAAATCAAATTGAAAACTCAATAGTTTTAATAAAAGGAGCCCGCAGTTTTGCATTCGAAAGGATTTCGGAAATGTTGCAGCAAAAAGCACATCAAACGGTTTTGGAAATCGATTTAAATGCACTTATCCACAATCTGAATGTGTTTCGCGGCCGGCTAAAAAAGGACACCAAAATTATGGTGATGGTGAAAGCATTGTCGTATGGCAGCGGCGATGTGGAAGTGGCACGGCTGCTGCAATTCCAGAATGCGGACTACCTTGCCGTGGCAGTGGCCGATGAAGGCGTGGAATTGCGGAAAGCCGGAATCGAAATACCGATTGTGGTAATGAACCCGGAAGAACACAGTTTTCAAAATATCATCGATTACCAACTGGAACCAAACATTTACGAACGGCAACTTCTGAAAAATTTTGAGAAAGCTGTTATCCGGAATGCGATTCAAAATTTTCCGGTTCACATAAAAACAGACACAGGAATGAACCGGCTGGGCTTCAAAACAGAAGCGGAAATTGGTGAAATTATCAACAACATTTTACAAAAAAACACATTCAGAATCAAATCCGTTTTCTCTCACCTCGCTGCCAGCGACGAACCCGGCTTTGACGCGTTTACAAGAAAACAGTTCGATCGTTTTGAAACACTTTCACAACTAATAACCGGTGCCTTTTCGTATAAAATTGACCGCCACATTCTGAACTCCGCAGGAATCGAACGCTTCCCGGAAAAACAAATGGAAATGGTTAGACTTGGGATTGGCTTGTACGGAGTAAGTGCCACCGGGCTTCCGCTTGAAAATATCAGTACCTTTAAAAGTACGGTTTCACAGGTAAAAAAAGTAACACCTGATGAAACAGTGGGCTACGGACGTAAAGGAAAAGTTGAAAAAGAAAGTGAGATTGCCATTGTTCCGGTGGGTTATGCCGACGGCCTCGACCGCAAACTTGGCAACCGAAACGGTGAAGCATTTGTGAACGGCAGCCGGGTCCCTGTTATCGGTAACATTTGCATGGATATGCTTATGCTCGATGTTACCGGGAAAAAGATAAAACCAGGTGATGTAGTGGAATTTTTCGGGGCGCACATTTCCGTTCCCGAAATTGCACAAAAAGCAGGAACAATTCCTTATGAAATCTTAACAGGTATTTCGCAGCGGGTTAAGCGGGTTTACTTGTATGAATGATAATTTCGCACCTTGCGTGGGAAAAAATTCACTGAAATCAACCTAATTTGCTGATTCTTTCCAGCCGGTGGGCATCCAGAATTTTGATTTTGCGCCCGTCGATGGCAATTACCTTTTCATTGGCAAAAGTCGATAAAGTGCGGATGGCATTCGAAGTAGTCATATTCGACAAGTTGGCAATGTCTTCGCGTGAGAGATAAACCTTCAGCGTTGTTTCATCGTGCTCAAAACCGTATTTGTCTTTCAAAAGAATAAGCGATTCGGCGAGCCGTCCGCGAATATGTTTCTGGGTTAAAGTAACGGTGCGTGAATTTGAAAATCCAAGTTCATGGGATAACTTACGGATAATTTGCAACGAAAAATGGCTGTTGCGCAGTGCTTTGTTCAAAATGAAATCAGGGCTAATCGTGCAAATGAGCGATTCTTCAAGGGTAACGGCTGACGCGATGTGATTTTCTTCTGCAAAAAGCGCACGGTATCCGATTATTCCGAGAGGTTTGGCCATCCTTATTATCTGCTCGCGGCCCCCAACCCCCTCCTTGAAAATTTTCACTTTCCCGTAAACCAGCATCATAAAACCATTTGGCTTGTCCCCTTCCTTAAAAACGAATTCATTTTTCTTGTAATGAGCCAATGAAATGTGCTGCTCCAGCTCCTTTTTCTCTTCCTGACTTAAAAAGTGAAATATTGAATTTGGATTATCTAGAATTTCTTTTATACCCAGATCAGAATTTAACATATATCAACCAATAACATGTTTTACAGCACCAAAGTTAAAAATTTTGGGTAACTTGCCTCTACTTTTTGATTTAATTTTCTGTAAATAGCAGGCATACACATTGAACCCGAATATTTCAGGAATTATTCTCCCTGAAAACAAAAGAAACATCCGTTTCGAAAACAAGTGTTTCCAATGACTACAAACAGTGAAAATAAATTTTGCAGATAAATACCGGATACTTTAAACTGAGAACCTGTAATTAAAAGGGCAGCATAAAATATCACGGCAAAAAGATGAACCTGGAAAAAGAAATGTCAGGTTCCGAGGGGAAAATAAGGATAATTCAGGTTGTAATTAAAACTCGTCCAGGACTTCATCCAGTCTTGTTTTAATGCTTTCGAGGTCTTCTTCGAAATTGGTCCTGAATTCTTCCCATTCATCTTCCGGAACATTTTCAATTCTGTTTAAACGGTCGTTTACATCAACACGCGTTTCCTGAATTGCATCGAGCAATTCCTGCTGATGTTCTGATAACTCCGCTCCTTCCTCTTCAAGCTTTGAATTCAGCTCCCTTACTTTTTCATTGATGTTGGCAAGCTCTTCATTGGCAAATTGCTTCAATTCATTTTGTTTTTCCTGTAATTCAGCGTTTACCTCGGTTTCAGTTTCATTTTGATTGCTTTGCTTTTGTCCTGATTTACACCCAAAAAATACAACACTTATTGCAAGAATTAATACAGCTGAAATTTTACTAAATTTTGACATAATAATTATTTTAAGCTTTATAAATAGTTACGTTTTAAAACCCCTGTTTGTTTAATATTTGGCAAAATATATAAAAATTTGCCTTAATAAGATAATAAGTGCGTAAGAAATACCGAAATGCTAAATTGCCGGGAGGTTGGTAATGCTAAAATCATATTTGTTTACCACCGGATAACCGATTGGTATTGAGAATTTTCGGAAAAGAAAAACTCTTATTATGCAAAAACTTCGGCACTCACCAGTTCTCCTTCCAGAGAAAAATCGGAGGAAGCGGTAATTTTTACATC
>JBMCIT010000219.1:0-3272 GCA_048616715.1 Tangfeifania sp.
TTGGATGAAGCCGGTTCGCGTGTGCACATAGCAAATATTAATGTGCCCGACCGAATTGTCAAACTGGAGGAAAAAATTGAAAAAACCAAGGAAGAGAAAATTTCGGCTGTGAAAAGCCAAAATTTTGAACTGGCTGCCAATTTCAGGGATAAGGAAAAAAATCTCCTCCAGTTGCTCGATAAAGAAAAAGAAAACTGGGAAAAAGAATTGATTAATCACCGCGAAACGGTGGATGAAGAAAAAGTAGCCGAAGTGGTTGCCATGATGTCCGGGGTTCCGGTTCAGCGAATTGCACAAGCCGAAGGTAAGCGCCTGATGGGCATGGAAAAAGATCTGAAGAAAAAGGTCATTGGTCAGGATGATGCGATTCAGAAAATTGTAAAAGCAATTCAGCGAAACAGGGCCGGATTGAAAGATCCGAACCGGCCAATTGGTTCATTTATTTTCCTCGGGCCAACAGGTGTGGGTAAAACACAACTTGCCAAAGTGCTGACAACTTACCTGTTCGACAATATCGATTCATTAATACGCATCGATATGAGTGAATACATGGAAAAATTCTCTGTATCACGATTGGTAGGAGCCCCTCCGGGATATGTTGGTTACGAAGAAGGCGGCCAGCTTACCGAAAAAGTGCGCAGGAAACCTTATTCTGTTGTGCTCCTCGACGAGATGGAAAAAGCACACCCCGATGTTTTTCACATTTTGCTGCAATTGCTCGATGAAGGTCAGCTTACCGACAGCCTCGGCAGAAAAGTTGATTTTAAAAATACTATTATAATAATGACCTCCAACATCGGGACACGGCAGTTGAAAGATTTCGGGCGAGGAGTTGGTTTTAATATTAACAAAGGCGCCGAATCGGAAAACGAGCATGCGAAGTATGTTATCCAAAAAGCCTTAAAAAAGGCGTTCGCTCCTGAGTTTCTAAACCGTATCGACGATGTGGTTACTTTTAATCAGCTGGATAAAAAACATATCCACAGCATTATCGATATCGAAATTAAAGACCTGTACGAACGCGTTGAAGCACTGAATTACAAGTTGAAAATTTCACCGGCAGCCAAAGATTTCATTGCCGAAAAAGGATACGATCCGCAGTTTGGAGCCCGTCCGCTTAAAAGAGCGATTCAGAAATACCTGGAAGATGAAATGGCGGAGATTATTATAAAAGCTTCGATTACCGAAGGAGATACCATTTCGGTTGGTTTCGATAAAAAGAACGAAAAACTTAAGATTCGAATCCTTTCGCATAAAAAAGAAACAAGTGATAAAGAATAAATAGAAAGCCCGGTTTTCCGGGCTTTTTTATTTATTGTACTCTATAACAAACACACAAATATCATCGCTTTGCGGTGTATCCCCGATGTAAATTTCCAGGCTTTTTTCAATTTGTTTCACCAGTTCTTCAGGGGCAAGGTCTTTTAAAGAAACCAGTTTTTCTTTAAACTGGTCTGTACCAAACTGCATTCTGTTTTTGTTAAGCAATTCGTTAACCCCATCGGTATAAAGAATGATTTTATCTCCGCTTTCAATTTCAATTTTAGAATCTTTATACTTTTTATCAGTATACAAACCAAGCGGCAAGCCATGTGTTTGATTGAGTTCCGTTAAGCTTCCGCTTTTTTTAAGAATGAAGGAGGTAGTATGCGCAGCATTGCAGTAATTTAACTCTCCTTTTTTAACATTGAGTATACCCAGAAACAGCGTAACAAAAAACTGATGCATGTTATTGGTACACAAATCGTGATTGGCTTTGCTTACAATATTTTTTGCTTTTTTAAACGATGCATTGTTTTTAATAATGGTTTGGGCAATACTCATAAAAATTGCAGCCGGAATGCCTTTCCCCGAAACATCGCCTATGGTGAAAACCAGATTTTCGTCATCGGTAAAAAAGTAATCGAATAAATCGCCGCTAACCACCCGCGCTGGTTTATAAAGTGCATATAAATTAACGTCGTTCCTGTCGGGGAAAGCCGGGAAATCAGTTTTTATCAAACTCTGTTGAATTTCCGAAGCCTGCATTAAATCTTGTCTCCACCGGTGGTTTTTTAACTCTTCCTGCTCCTGGGTTTTCTTATATTTTTCAAACCACAATTTCAGGTAATTTAAGCTGTCGGCCACCTGTTTTACTTCATTTTTTGTTGAATCCTTTGCTCCGGGGCGACTAAGTTTGTTGAGTTGAACAGTAACTGAACTCAAAGGCTCAATCAACCGGTTTGCGATATATGAAATAATAAAATAAATGATAATTATTCCTATTACTGCAAATAACAGCATCCGTAAAGTCTGAATATAAAGTTCATTAAATAACTCGTTATAAGGCATTATGAATAGTAGAAGCCAACGGTTGTTATTGGTTGGTGTGTAATAAACCCAGCTTTTTTCGTAATCCAAAATCTCAGGATAGGCGATTGTTGAACCGGTTTGATTGTTAATCAGAATGTCCGAAATATTATTTTTTTGCAGGCTGACTATTTTTTCAGAAAGGTTGTACAGATTTTGGCTGAGTATAAAATCCTGGTTTGGATGGGTGATGTAATCGCCGTTTTTATTCACTATAAATGCATAACCGTTTTGTCCGAAATCCATTTGATTTATGGTTTCATTCATTTCTGAAAGCGATAATTCACAATAAACCAATCCAATAGATTCTCCTTCTTTGTTCTCCGGGAATATGGGACAATGGTAAGCAACTACTATTTTATTATTTTGATCCCCGCACCTGTAGGGTTCTGTCCAGTTTTTAATTTCATATTGCTGAATTTCCTGAAAAATTTTCTGTTCTTCCGGGCAGTTAAAGATCGGTTCGGTTTTTTTTTCAAAAATTATTCCTTTCGTATTTCTTCCAGCATAAAAATGCTGTGGTTTTTCCGAATCGGTTGAATCAACAGAAATATGAATGGCATTAATAAACGGATATTTATTTAATACCATTGAAAGTAATTTATCAACGTCATTATTTCGATTGTAATAAACTACCTGTTCCGAAATATTCAAAGCTGCTTCGCGGGTTGTGGCTACATTTTCAATAATGACTCCGTTTATTTTCGAACTCATGCCAATGGCCCGGTTTTCAATATTCTCCCGAAGCAATCTTTGGTTAAAAAAATAGGAAGCAATAATAAATATTAAAAAAACACCTATTACGGCAAGCGAAATATAAATGCTTAACTTGTACGCAATTGATTTATTGAACATTCCCTCTCACTCTGTCTGTTATTCAATTTACAATTTAAGGATTATTTTTTAAAGTTCCCTTACAATTT
>JBMCIT010000220.1:0-3270 GCA_048616715.1 Tangfeifania sp.
GCTTGTGGCAGGTCTCAATTTTCTTGGCATTTTTATTTTGTTCGCCGACAAAGTGTTACTGCGCTACTTTTTTTACAAGTTTTCAAACCATTCGGCGGTTTAGTTCTTTTTTCTTTTCCGTAAATTGATAACCTCGCCCGGTTGCGGCTGCCCGCCCGGTTCCATCCGGTTGCGGCGGATAAGCGGTTTTAGCCTGATTCCGTACATTTGTGAAATGAAGTGCATCGTTTCGCCGGGTTCAGCAACATGTGTAAGTTGATTTTTGGGAGCCCTCCTGTTTTTTCGTTCAATGTAAACCACTTCGCGGGGATGCGGTTTGTAACCTTTTTTCCGGTCGTTAAATTTGTATAGTTCCCAGGGTTTCATATCCAGTTCCTGGGCAATTATTTTGTAGGTATCGCCCTGGCGTGCAACTACCGCATCCAATCCGTTTATTTTTACAATTTTGTGCGATTTAAACGGGTTGATGCTCATTTTGTCGCTCATTCCTTCATTCAGTTTTTGTTTTTCGCGGTAGGCCTCGAGCGGCGAAAAAGCTTCCTTGTAGTCGAGCCGGTAGAGCTTGTTGTCTTCAATAATTTTAATCAGGCTTTTGTCGTAATGGTGTGCAGTGGCATAGCCGGCCTGTTTCAATCCTTTGGCCCAGCCAATGTAGTCGTCGGGGGCCAGTTGAAAAAGGAAAGCATAGCGCGGGTTCGACATCAGAAAGTTGGAGTGATCGATGTAGGAATCCTGCACTGATTTGTATTTCCTGAAACATTCATCTTTTTCATCGTCATCGTAGTAAACCTTTCCGCCTGTCCAGTTGCGCTTGCATTTTATGCCGAAGTGGTTGTTCGATTTCCGAGAAAGTTCGCTGTTGCCGTTTCCCGACTCCAGCACAGCCTGCGCCATTTTTATGCTGGCCGGAATTCCGCTCCGGCCCATTTCTTCGATGGCAAGCAACTGGTATTTTTGTATATAACTCTCACGTGTAAATTGCGAAAATGCCAGTTGGGCAGTTATCATCAGCAATATGAATGGTAGCGTATATCTCATTGCTATATTGTTTTCCTGAAATTTTGGCTAAAAATAATTTCTTCTGTTGCTTTTTGGTTGTTTCCGGTGTTTTTTTATGAACATTTTACCGTTAATTACCGGATTTATCGCAATTATTGCCATTTGCATCTGTTTCTTTTTGTTAAAATTGTACATTTGGACAAAATCACTGAAATGCGAACGAAAGAAGTACGAATTTTCGTATATGAATACAATACAGTTTCGGAATTGGAAGAAAAGGATCAGGAACTGGTTCTTGCCGCCCGCGAAGCTGCCAAATCGGCTTACGCGCCATATTCAAAGTTTTATGTGGGCGCCGCCCTCGAACTTGGGAATGGCCGGATTATAAGGGGAAACAACCAGGAAAATGCTGCTTTTCCCACCGGGTTATGTGCCGAGCGGGTTGCATTGTTTTATGCCAATGCCACTTATCCTGATGTGGCGGTGAAAACGGTGGCAGTAACTGCAGCCGGTCACAAAGGAATTGTAGCAGGTCCGGTGCGCCCCTGTGGTTCGTGCCGGCAGGCGCTTGCCGAAACCGAAGTCCGGTTTAACCAGCCTGTGAAAATAATTCTGGACGGAATGGAGAAAATCCAGGTTTTCGAGGGAGTCGACAGTTTGCTTCCCTTTGCCTTTAAACCGGAATCACTGGGCTGAACCGGTTTTCCCTGAATAGTTTCATTATTTTATTCCAAACCGGGTCATCGGGCGGATCGGCGACAACGGCAATCAGCGTTTTTTTTACGGGATGCATAAATTCCAGTTTTCGGGCATGCAGGTGAATCCCTTTATTTTTATTTGAACGTGGAAACCCGTATTTCATGTCCCCCTTAATACGCATGTTTAACGTTCCGAGCTGCACCCTGATTTGATGGTGCCGGCCGGTAAGCAAATCGATTTCAAGCAGGTAATATTTATCGAGGCTCGCCACGTGGCGGTACGACAAACGGGCGAATTTAGCGCCGGGGACCGGTTTCGGGTAGGCGTAACTTTTATTTTTTTCTGTATTTTTTTTCAGGTAATGTTCCAGCGTGTCGGCATGTTTGGGCGGGCGCTTGTTTACCACTGCCCAATAGGTTTTTTTTATCTGGCCCCGTTCTTTAAAAAGTTTGTTCAGCCGCTCGAGTGCTTTTCCTGTTTTAGCCAGGATTATCACTCCACTGGTGGGGCGGTCGAGGCGGTGTGGCAGTCCCACAAAAACATTACCCGGTTTATTGTACTTTTCTTTCAGGTAGTCTTTGGCATCGTCCACAATGGTTTTCTCTTCTGTAATGTCAGACTGGACCAGTTCGCCACAGGCTTTATTTACAGCTAATATATGATTGTCTTCGTAAAGTATTTGCAATTTAATACTGTTCTTTTTCGTTGGGAAAATCGAGTGATTTCACATCATTTATATAAGTGCCGACTGCTCCTTTGATTTCGGCTGCCAGGTTGTGGTAGCGGCGCAAAAACCGTGGCGAGAACTGCTGGGTAATTCCAAGCATATCGTGAATGACAAGAACCTGTCCGTCGACATGTGAGCCGGCGCCAATCCCGATTACCGGAATTTTTAACTCACCGGCAACAGTTTTGCCCAGCCTGGCCGGAATTTTTTCCAGAACAATGCCAAAGCAGCCCGTTTTTTCCAGCAATTTGGCATCGTTGAGCAGTTTTTCAGCTTCTTCTTCCTCTTTTGCCCGCACGGTGTAGGTTCCGAATTTATGTATCGACTGAGGCATCAAACCGAGGTGCCCCATCACCGGAATTCCTGCCGAAAGAATCCGGTTTACCGATTCAATTACTTCCGAGCCACCCTCGAGCTTTACAGCATCGGCAGCGGTTTCTTTCATAATACGAATGGCTGAGCTCAGCGCTTCACGTGAATTTCCCTGGTAGGTGCCGAATGGAAGATCGACCACCACCAGCGCGCGTTTTACGCCTCTCACAACCGACGCACCATGGTAAATCATTTGGTCGAGCGTGATGGGAAGTGTTGTTTCGTGGCCGGCCATCACATTCGAAGCCGAATCGCCCACCAGGATAACATCAACCCCTGCTTCATCGACCAAACTGGCCATGCTGAAATCATAAGAAGTCAGCATCGAAATCTTTTCGCCCCGCAGTTTCATTTCCGATAACCGGTGGGTCGTCACTTTTCTTACTTCGCTGTGTACCGACATTTTTTTAAGTTTAAAATTCTCTTACAAAAGTAACCAAAGGTTTTCAGCTTCGCAATACTGGCAGTTGCTG
>JBMCIT010000221.1:0-3262 GCA_048616715.1 Tangfeifania sp.
ACATACAGGAAAAGATATACAGAAAGCAAGAACCCGGTAAGGGTTCAATCTGATTTATAATCAATCATTTTTTCAGTAAAAAATCAAATTTTTGATTCACTTTGCTTCTTGTATTTCAGATCCTTTACATACGCCCAAACCATTAGCCCTGCCAGCAATGCAAATGAAACCGGAACGGCAGGATTTACACCATCGGCAACTCCTTTACCGTACGAATGCAAACCGCTCAGGTAATAATTCACTCCGAAGTAGGTCATCAGCACCGATGCAAAACCAATTACCGAGGCCATGTTGTAATTAAAAACCCCTCTTAGCGAAGGTATCAGCCGCATGTGCACAATGAATGAATAAACCACAATGGTTATCAGCGACCAGGTTTCTTTCGGATCCCAGCCCCAGTAGCGGCCCCAGCTTTCGTTGGCCCACACACCACCAAGGAAAGTTCCGATGGTGAGGAAGTACAGGCCTGCGGTAGCCGACATTTCGTTGATGGTAGTTAGCTGGTTGATGAAAATATTCACTTTGCGTTGGTTTCGGGATGTTCTTAGCACCATTAAAATCAACACCATAATTCCCAAAAATGCGCTCAGCCCAAGAAATCCGTAACTCGCGGTAATCACTGAAACATGAATGATGAGCCAGTAGGATTTAAGCACCGGTACCAGCGGGGTAATTTCGGGATTCATCCAGCTCAGGTGCGCCACAAACAGGGAAATGCCTGATAAAAAGGCGGCAGTTCCGATAACCAGCGGGTATTTGCGGCCAAAAATCAAACCGGCAAGCATGGCAACCCAGGCCACGTAAACCACCGACTCGTACCCATTGCTCCACGGCGCATGCCCCGAAATGTACCAGCGGACAATCAAGCCCACGGTATGAATTAGAAAGAGAAGTACAATCAACCCTGAAAAAGTAAATTTCAGCCATTTCGGCAGTGGCTTTAGCCTGAAAATATTAACGAACAAAACGAATAGAAGCAAAAACCCAAACAGCAGGTAATAGGGGAAAATCCGTTCAAACGGATTGATTTTGTTATACAGTATTTCCATTTCCTTTTTGGTTTCGGAAGGCAGCAATTCGGCCCCGAACTTCATCTGAAAATTTTCAATCCCGCTTAATACCTGAAGTGCTCCGGCAGTATTATTCTCGTCGGCAGACTGCAACAACAGGCTAAACCCGTTTTTTATAAAGATGGAGTCCCCGCCCGAATATTCTGAGGCATTTTCGCCCGGTGCGTACCAGGTATCCTCTTTTTTCTCGCGTGGGTAAATATGGAAAATAGAGCCCCGGAACACCATAAAACAGATGCTCACGCGCTCGTCCAAATGAATGTACCCTTTTTCCAGCCGGTTACGGAAAGCCGGAGTTTTGGCGTACGCTGCCTGCACCTGTTCGGCAATCCGGTAATTTCCCTGTTCATCGAATAATTGCTGAATGGAAATATATTTGCCTTCGATTCCCAGTTCATTGACCAGCTCTTTTTCTGAAACCCTTATAACGGGTAACGATTGCCAAATGTCGGAGTAAGTCATCATGCTCAGTACCACTTCATCGGGCGAGCGGCCATACAATGAGTTTTTTCGGCTCACTTTCCGAACGATTTCACCCGAAAGTGTAGACATGGGCTCGATGCGGCCATCGATGCCCTGCACCCACAATTCGCTGAATTCCGTTACCACCTGGTCATCAATTTTTGGGATGGTTGCACCCCCATCTCCCTGCGCATTGGCAGACAGTGAAAATGCGGCAATCAGAACAGTTATTGCAACAGCTTTTACCGATGTTCCCTGAAGCCTTCGAATCAGCACCCTGAAATACGAATTTTTATTGATCAGCGAAAAAATGAATCCGAATGTCAGCATAATGTAGCTGATATAACTTATCCACGTTCCCCAAACATCATGGTTTACCGAGAGGATGGTTCCTTTCTCATCCTGGTCGTACGACGACTGAAAAAACTTGTATCCTTTGTACATCAGTGTGTTGTTCATGAAAATTCGCACATCGCGCTCTATGCCTTCGCTTTCATCAATTAGTACCACTTCGCTGGCAAACGACGATGGTGAATCTGATCCCGGGTAGCGTTCAAGTTGAAAATCTTTCAAATAAAGCTGAAAAGGCAATGGAATTTTCCGGCCGCCATACGCGAGTTTCAATGTATTGTTTCCGAGCGGAACATTAACTGTATCGGGTAAAATTCCGGAATGCCCGAATACAGGCACTGTTTGCGTTTGTATGCCATCCGAAATTTCAATCATTACTGCATCGTCGTGCGTTTCGGCCTGGCTTTTTGCAGCGCTAAAAACTGCTTGCGGGTAAAAACCACGCACCATTAAACGAAAATCGTCTTTATTATACAAAAACATATCTTTTACCGGTATGGTATCCCCGGCTGCATAAACAACTGCTTCGCCGCTGCTCATGGTAGTTTCTTCGAGCGGTGATTCTGAAACCATAAACAGGGAATCACCCTGCATGAAAAAACGCACATCCATTTCACCTGCTGTTTCAAAACCAACTGTGAACCCGGGATATTCAAGCACATCGCCTTCAGAAAAGGTAAACGACTGCATCCCCTGCCGGTCGGGCGAAGCAAACACAAAATCGATAACCGGATCACCATTTTCGGCGGCAATTGGTTTTCGTTCGGCATCAGCAATAAAACCAGTGGACTTTACTTTTACTTTGCGTCCGTTTACATCAAATCTTGCTGAAAACTGGTTGGGTGTGAACTCTGAAAACTGCACAACCCCTATTTCCTCCTGCCCTTTGAAACCGGCGTAAAAGTAGTCGTCGGTTGAAACCAGGTAATCCGAACTTGAATTCTCGCGAATGTGCATGGTCCCTTCGTACCCCCAGTAGCGGGTAACAGCGGCGCCAATCAGCATTACAATAAACGACAGGTGAAACAGCCCTATGGTAAACCGCTGTTTGTTGAGCAACCGGTACCTGAAAAGGTTGTTCACCAAATTCAGGGCAAACAGCCCCCAAAGCAATTCAAACCAAAACGCGTTGTATATCAGCGACCGGGCAGCCGGTGTGCCGTAGCTGCTTTCAACAAACGTGGCAATGGCCATTGAAAAAGCGAGGGTTAAAAATAAAAATGCCATGAATGGCAGGGAAGTTATGAAGAAATACAATTTTTTCATTGCTCGAAAAATTAAGCCCGAAGTCCGAAGCCGGAAACCGGAAGTCCGAAAATTTAATCAAAATTTGAACTGCTGAAAATAATTGTTATTTGGAAAATTACAAAGCAGACAAG
>JBMCIT010000222.1:0-3250 GCA_048616715.1 Tangfeifania sp.
CATAATCTGATTTTCAACCGGCAAAAGTAAGAAGTTTTTTTTATACCGCTTTCAACCCGAATAATTCAAGAAATCCTTCAGAAATATATGTATTGTAAAACATCCTTAAAATTTAAAGGAATTATTGTAAATTCAGCATTCAAAATCAATAATTTAAAATTTATCTAAACCATGGAGAAGTATATTCTTTCGCTTGACTCCGGAACAACCAGCAACCGGGGAATTCTTTTTAACCATTCCGGTGAAATTACAAGTACTGCCCAGCAGGAATTTGAACAGATTTATCCGCGCCCGGGTTGGGTGGAGCACCGGCCCGCAGATATTTGGGACAGCCAGTTAACTGTTGCCCGCGGGGTAATTGAAAAACAAGGTATTTCTGCATCTGATATCGCTGCCATTGGCATTACCAATCAGCGGGAAACCACCCTGGTTTGGAACCTCGAAACCGGCGAGCCGGTATACAATGCCATTGTTTGGCAGGACCGGCGAACTGCCGGAATTTGCGACGATTTGAAGGATCGCACCCTTGAAAAAACATTTGCTGAAAAAACCGGGCTGGTCATCGATGCCTATTTTTCCGGGACAAAAGTTAAATGGATACTCGATAATGTAGATGGCGCCCGCGAGCTGGCAGAAGCCGGAAAACTGGCTTTTGGTACAGTCGATACCTGGATCATCTGGAAACTGACCGGCGGGAAACTGCACATTACCGATGTGACCAATGCGAGCCGTACACTTCTGTTTAATATCCACACCCTTGAATGGGATACAGAATTGATGGAAATACTTGGGATTCCGGCCTCGATGTTGCCCGAAGTAAAATCGAGCAGCGAAGTTTACGGAAAAACCGACAAAGAATTTTTTGGTTCTGAAATACCGGTTGCGGGTATTGCCGGCGACCAGCAGGCAGCACTTTTCGGCCAGATGTGTGTGGAAGAAGGGATGGTAAAAAACACTTACGGAACAGGTTGTTTTGTAGTGATGAATACCGGGGATAAACCCATTGTTTCAAAACACAAACTTTTAACCACCATTGCCTGGCAAATTGGCGATGAAATTACCTATGCGCTCGAGGGCAGTATTTTTATTGCAGGTGCAGTGGTGCAATGGTTGCGCGATCAGCTTGGAATTATAAAATCTTCCGCAGAAATTGAAGAACTTGCCGGTCAGGTAAAGGACAGCGACGGGGTTTCATTTGTTCCCGGTTTTGTGGGGCTGGGGGCCCCCCACTGGGATCAGTATGCTACCGGAACAATTATCGGGTTAAGCCGCGGAACCAATAAAGCACACATTGCACGGGCAGCACTCGAAGCAATTGCTTTCCGGTCGATGGAGGTGATTGAAACCATGGTGGAAGATTCCGGCATCGAGGTGCATGAGCTGAGAGTGGATGGCGGAGCTGCTGTGAATAATCTTTTAATGCAGGTGCAGGCAGAGGCCATACGCAATAAAGTGGCCCGCCCCAAAATTACTGAAACTACTGCCCTCGGAGCAGCCTACCTTGCAGGTTTGGCAGTGGGGTTCTGGAAAAATATTGAAGAAATAAAAAAACAATGGCAAATTGATAAAACCTTCTTGCCCGAACAGGACCCGGAAGAGTTCAGGCAGGTAATTGTCAACTGGAAAAAAGCTGTGGAAAGAAGTAAGAAATGGGTCGAGTCGCATTAATCTAAAAGAAAACAGATATGGAACGGAGTAAAATTTTAGAAAAAATAAAAAGCAATGACTGGGATATTTTGGTAATTGGTGGCGGTGCCACTGGTTTGGGATGCGCAGTAGATGCTGCATCGCGGGGATACAAAACACTGTTGCTGGAACAGGTCGATTTTTCAAAAGGAACCTCCAGCCGGAGCACAAAACTGGTGCACGGAGGCGTACGCTACCTGCAGCAGGGCGATGTATCCCTGGTTTTTGAAGCTTTGAAAGAACGTGGGCTCATGTTTAAAAATGCACCCCACCTGGTAACCAACCAGTCGTTTGTCATTCCTAATTACGAATGGTGGGGCGGTCCGTTTTATACCGTCG
Organism: Tangfeifania sp.; assembly: GCA_048616715.1. Classification (GTDB taxonomy): domain Bacteria; phylum Bacteroidota; class Bacteroidia; order Bacteroidales; family Prolixibacteraceae; genus Tangfeifania. Next base: position 2,026 of record JBMCIT010000222.1, read on the forward strand.
GGTTAAAAGTTTATGACATGATGGCCGGCAAGCTTGGACTCGGGCCCTCGAAGCATCTTTCGCGAACAGAAGCCATAGAAGCCCTTCCTACAATTTCAGGTGAAGGGTTGACAGGTGGCGTTATTTACCAGGACGGCCAGTTTGATGACTCGCGGATGGCAGTAAGCCTCGCAATGACAGCCGTTGATTACGGGGCCACTGTTTTTAATTACTGCAAAGTTACCGGTTTGGTAAAAGACGGTGAATTGATTACCGGCGTGGTGGCCGAAGATCAGGAAACCGGCGAAACGCTGACAATAAATTCAAAAGTTGTTATCAATGCAACAGGTGTTTTTGCCGATGAGGTTATTCAAATGGATGAGCCTGAAAAGCCTGCAATGATTACACCCAGCCAGGGAATCCATCTTATCCTCGACAAAAGTTTTCTGCCGGGTGAACATGCTATTATGGTTCCGCACACTGCCGATGGCCGGGTGATGTTTGCCGTACCCTGGCACAACCATGTGGTGGTGGGGACAACCGACACGCTAATTGAAAATTACTCCCTGGAACCCGTAGCGCTTGAACCTGAAATTGATTTTGTACTTGAAACCGCCGGTCAGTACCTGACGAAAAAACCCACCCGACAGGATGTTTTAAGTGTTTTTGCAGGATTGCGCCCGCTGGCAAAACCCGAAGGAGGTAAAAAAGCAACCAAGGAAATCTCAAGTGGCCATAAAGTGCTGATTTCCATTTCCGGATTAATCACAATCATCGGAGGAAAGTGGACCACTTACCGAAGGATGGCTGAAGATACGATTGAAAAAGCAATTATGTTAGGTGGCTTACCCGAAAGAGAATGTGTTACCCGCCACTTACCCATCCATGGTTTCAGAATGGATATCGACCCCTATACTGATCCAATGGCGCATTATGGCCTCGATAAAGAAAAAATTCTGGCACTTGAAGCGGATAAAAAATGGAAAGGGTGGCTCAGTGAAAAACTTCAGATTAAAAAGGCACAGCTTGCATGGGCAGTGCGCCAGGAGTACGCCCGCACAGTGGAAGATTTCCTGGCACGCCGCACACGGGCGCTTTTTCTCGATGCACGCGAAAGCCTGGAAATGGCTCCCGTTGTGGCAGATTTGATGGCCAAAGAACTGGGCAAGAACAAAAAATGGAGAAAGGAACAGGTTGAGGGTTTCACGGAATTGGCCAAAAATTATTTTTTTGAAGTATAAATACA
>JBMCIT010000223.1:0-3239 GCA_048616715.1 Tangfeifania sp.
ATTTAGTTTTACGTTATCAGGGTTTACTTTTTGAGTAACCTTCTCCTGAAACTTATTTTGATTGCATGAAATCAGAAAAACAGATAAAATTGGAAGAATGATAAACTGGTAGCGCATCGAAACGATTTTTCAATTTTCAAAGTAAAGTAACATAAAAGCGATGAAGGAGTTCAGGCTGTTTCATAAATTATTTTTTATGCATCTCATTAACTTCGAAAATATTTCAAATTCCATTTTTTTTTAGCATTTATAAAAATACAAAAAAAACATTCCCTATATTTGCACATAAGTTTCAAAAATAAAAACTACAATGAAATTTACAATTATTATTTCCGTCGCGTTTGCGCTCCCGTGCTAATTACTTCAGGGAGTTCCAGAGATTGTATTCGTAGTTTTTATTCACTTTCTTTTTAAAATCAAAACATCATGTCGGGCAAAAAATCAAGAGTTTTGTCTATACCCAAACTCAATCATTCAAAAATAAAACTTCTTTTAAGGGATGTAAGAGAAGCAATTTCGGGCACTGAACGTGATTTTACCAAAGCAAGCCTGGGGCATGCAATCTTTATTCTGGCAGTGCCCATGGTACTCGAAATGGTAATGGAATCGGTTTTTGCAGTAACCGATATCTTTTTTGTGTCGAAACTCGGGGCCGAAGCTGTTGCTACTGTAGGAATCACTGAATCGGTAATGACCATTGTTTATGCCATTGCCATGGGATTAAGCGTGGCAACAACTGCGCTGGTTTCGCGAAGAATTGGGGAAAAACGGCACGAAGAAGCCGGAGTGGTTGCTTTCCAGGCAATTCTGGCGGGTTTAATTGTGTCGTCAATCATTGCAATTCCCGGGGTAATTTTCGCCAAAGATTTTTTGTTGCTGATGGGTGCCACCGAAGAAATGGCCGAAGAAGGCTACCTTTTTCCGGCCATCATGTTTGGCAGCAATGCAGTAATAATGTTGTTGTTTATCATCAACGCGGTATTTCGCAGTTCGGGCGATGCAGCCATTTCAATGCGGGTAATCTGGTTTGCAAACCTTATAAATATTGTATTGGACCCGCTGCTGATTTTTGGAATCGGCCCGTTTCCTGAAATGGGGTTAAAAGGGGCGGCAGTTGCCACTTCCATCGGACGTGGGCTGGCTGTGATTTACCAGTTTTATTTGCTGTTCAGCGGCAGGTTCCGTATTAAACTCAGTTGGCAAAGTATTAAACTGAAGTTGCAGGTGATGCTGGAACTGTTTAAAATATCGGGCGGCGGCATCATGCAAAACCTGATTGCCACTTCGAGCTGGGTGCTGCTGGTACGCATTATTGCAGAACTGGGCGCCGATGCAATTGCCGGCTACACCATTGCCATCCGCATTATTTTGTTTGCATTATTGCCGGCCTGGGGTTTAAGCAATGCTGCCGCAACGCTTGTGGGACAAAACCTGGGGGCCAAACAACCCGACCGGGCCGAAAAATCGGTGTGGATTACAGGTTACGCCAACATGATTTTTATGGGAATAGTGGGAATTATTATGGCGATCTTCCCGGGCTTCTTTGTTCGTCTGTTTATAACCGATGCCGCAGTTGTGGAAAACGGGATACTTGCATTGCGCACAATCAGTTACGGATTCCTGTTTTATGCACTTGGAATGGTACTCATCCAGGGATTTAACGGCAGCGGCGATACGGTAACTCCTACCAAAATGAATTTTTTCATTTTCTGGCTGTTTGAAATACCGCTGGCGTACCTGCTTAGCATTGTTCTCGGGTGGGGCTTGACCGGCGCCAGTATCGCAATTGTAACTGCCGAAAGTTCGCTGGCCATTGTTGCTTACCTGCTTTTCAGAAAAGGAAAATGGAAACTTCGGGAAGTATAAATTCCTGAAATTTCAATGGCCAATAAACAAAAAACAAATAAATTCCAGAATTCAATTTTCAAACATCTCAAAAATCATTTAACCCAGTTTGATTGTTGGAGTTTTAGAGTTTGGATTTATTTGTTATTTGAGTGCTTGTCATTTGGGATTTTCAAGTTTGAATGTGAACTTTCCTTTGTAATATTCCTTATATTGTATTGAACTATAACCTGTTTAAATCAAGAAATTATGAGGAAATTTGGAATTGAAATCAAATGGGGAATCATTTTTACAATGGTTACCCTGCTGTGGATGTGGATGGAGAAACTGCTGGGATGGCACGATGAAAACATCGATAAGCATCGGATTTATACGTTGTTTTTTGCGGTTCCTGCCATTTTAATGTACGTACTGGCTTTGCTCGACAAGCGCAAAAATCATTTCAACGGAAAAATGACGTGGGTACAGGGTTTTATTACCGGGCTTGGTGTTACCGTTGTTGTAGCCATTTTGAGTCCGCTTACACAATACCTCATCAGCGAATTTATAACCCCCGACTATTTCGAAAATGCCATTGAACATGCCGTTGAAACCGGAGAGTTAGACCTGGCGCGTGCACAGGAATATTTCAGTCTTGAAAATTATATATGGCAGAGTTTAATGAGCGCTGTCGGCCTGGGGGTATTTACTTCGGCGATTGTCGCCTTGTTTGTAAAAAAGAAATGATAATTGCAGGATTATGGATTTACAATTAAAAGATAAAGTATTTATGGTAGCGGCTTCCAGCAAAGGGTTGGGGTACGGAATTGCCCGCGAACTGGCCAATAACGGTGCCACAGTTTGTATTGCCAGCCGAACCAAAAAAGAAGTTGAAAAAGCGGCCGAAACATTGCGAAATGAAACGGGTTCAACAATCCATGCATCGGTTTTTGATGCAGCAGATAAGGATTCGATCCAAAACTGGGTAGCTGAAATTGAAAAAGCGTTTGAGCGCATCGACGGACTGGTGGTGAACGCCGGCGGCCCGCCTCCCGGCAACTTCGACGATTTTTCGGACGATGACTGGGAAGCCGCTTTCAACCTGACACTGATGAGCGCCGTGCGGCTCATCCGCGGGGTTTTACCGGTTATGCGGGCTGGCGAAGGCGGTTCCATCCTCACCGTCACTTCCATGTCGGTAAAAGAGCCGGTTGACCGCTTGCTGCTTTCCAATGTATTTCGGTCGGGGGTGACCAGCCTGGTGAAAAGCCTCTCCAACGAACTGGCCGGCGAAAACATCCGGGTAAACAACCTGCTGCCCGGCCGCATCGACACCGACCGGCTGAAAGCGCTCGATCAAAACATCTCTGAAAAAACCGGAATTCCGGTTTCGGAAGTGAAACAAAAAAATGAAG
>JBMCIT010000224.1:0-3229 GCA_048616715.1 Tangfeifania sp.
AGATTTAACTATGAAAAAGCAGTGTTTAACTTTTAAAAATTAGCAACATGAAAAAAGCATTAATCGTTTTAGCAGGTCTTGTTTTTCTAATTACCGGAATGCCGCGGGCAAACGCCCAGGAATGGAGTACAGGCCTCGACATTTACAGCAGCTACGTGTGGCGTGGCACCAAATTCGGGTCAGGACCTGCGTTTCAGCCTTATCTCGAGTTTAGTGCGGGTGGCTTTGCAATAGGCGCCTGGGGATCGTACAATGCATCAACCAACGAAGCAGCCGAAGCCGACCTTTATTTAAGCTACGGTTTCGACCTCGGCGAAAATGCATCGCTTGGCTTAACAGTAACCGATTATTACTTCCCGGGCGATTTATGGTTCGAAGGAACTTCGCACTACATTGAACCGATGGTGACACTCGGGGTGGGAAGCTTTTCACTCACCGGTGCCTACATGATGAATGACGGAGCTGGTGACATCTATCTCGAAGCAGGTTTGTCTGCCGGCCCTGTTGACTTAACACTCGGCGGAGGAGACGGAGCATACACTATTGACGGAGATTTCAATATTTGCAACATTGGCGTCAGCACTTCGAAAGACATTAAAATAACCGACTCCTTCTCGTTGCCCGTTTCAGGAGCAGCCATTTTAAATCCTTCCTCCGAACAATTCCATATTGTGGTAGGAATATCTCTGTAACCTTAAAATCAGAATAAAATGAAAAAAATAGAAGCAATTATTCGCAAAACGAAATTTGACGAGGTGAAAGAAGCCCTCCATGATGTCGGCATCGAATTCTTCTCGTTCTGGGATGTCAGAGGAGTTGGCCAGGCCCGCGAAGGACGCGTTTACCGCGGCATTGTGTACGACACAAGCACCATCGAGCGCATCAAACTCTCCATCATCGTCAGGGACAAAAACATAGACAAAACAGTGAATGCCATTCTTGAATCGGCCCAAACCGGGGAAATCGGCGACGGTAAAATATTCATCATCCCGATTGAAAATTCCTACCGGATCAGGACCGGCGAGAGTGGCGACGAATCGCTTTACATTAAAGGAAAAGAAGAGTAGTAACATTTAAAATTGAATTATCATGGAAGAACTTTCTATTTCGATTAACAATATATGGGTTTTGGTTGCCACATTTCTGGTAATGTTTATGCAACCCGGTTTTGCAATGGTGGAGGCTGGCTTCACGCGTTCCAAAAACACGGCAAACATCCTTACAAAGAATCTTGTGGATTTTTCAGTTGGTGCTATTCTTTTTTGGGTAATTGGATACACCATTATGTACGGAGAATCAATAGGAGGATTTATAGGGACGCCGTCTTTATTTATCAACGACAACGGAATTGGCGATTATGCCAATAAAACTGATTTAATGTTCCAGACAGTATTTGCCGCAACAGCCGCAACCATTGTTTCCGGTGCTGTTGCCGAAAGAACAAAATTTAGTGCATACATCATTTTCACAGTGGTAATTACAGTACTGATTTATCCGGTTTCCGGTCACTGGAAATGGGGTGGCGGCTGGCTCGATCAACTTGGTTTTCTTGATTTTGCAGGATCGACACTGGTGCATTCGGTAGGCGCATGGGTTGGTCTGGCAGGAGCCATTGTTCTTGGCCCGCGCATCGGCAAATATGTAAAAGGCAAAGCAAAAGCGATTCCCGGGCACAATCTGGCATTCGGGGCACTCGGGGTGTTTATTCTCTGGTTTGGATGGTTCGGTTTTAACCCCGGCTCTCAGTTGGGCGCCGCAGGAAATGACAACACTGTTGCAATTGCCCACATAGTTCTTACAACCAACCTGGCTGCTGCCGGCGGTGCAATGGCCGCCCTTTTCACCTCATGGATGCGTTACAAACGCCCTGCCCTTTCGTTGGCCCTCAACGGTGCTCTTGCAGGACTTGTTGCAATTACTGCAGGTTGCGACATTGTAAGCCCCGGAGGCGCACTCATTATTGGAATTATTGCCGGAATCATTCTTGTTTTCAGTGTTGAAATTTTCGACCAGGTTTTCAAAGTAGACGACCCGGTTGGGGCCATTTCAGTGCATGGAGTAAACGGTGCTTTCGGTACCATTGCAGTGGGTTTGTTTGCCACCGAAGGAGGACTGTTTTATGGTGGCGGCGCAAGCCTCCTTGTTTCCCAGCTAATTGGTGTGGCAGCGGTATTTGCATGGGCATTCGGATTGGGCCTGATAATGTTCAAAATTATAAAAGCAACCATCGGATTGCGCGTTTCCAGGCGCATTGAAGAAGAAGGACTCGATGTTTACGAACATGGAGAAAGTGCCTACAATTAACACATTCTTCTTCAGCTTTTGTTCTGTAGCTGTCTGTTGTGGATTCGCCGGTAGGGGCGGATCCTTTTTCAACGGATTCGGAAAGGGAACCTACAAAGTAATTGACATAGTTTAGTTTAATAAGAAGAGAAGTTTCTATTTATTGGTTTATTAGTTTGAGCAAAAACCGGCCGACAGAAATGCGGTCGGTTTTTTTTGTTGATAAAAACAAATGAATAATCCGGGAATCATAGTAACTAAGAAGCATGGATTGCTAATTTTGCAAGCCTAAAAAATTAGATGTATGCAAACCTGGTTTGAGTGTAAAGCGAAATACGTAAAAGTAACCGAAAGCGGTAAAGAACAAACAGTAACCGAAAATTTCCTGCTCGATGCAGTTTCATTTACTGATGCTGAAACGCGCATGATCCGTCAATTGGAGCAAATGGTAAAAGGCGAATTTTCTGTTACCGACATAAAAAAATCGCGCATTGGTGAAGTATTTCCTTACGAAACCGGGGAATGGTGGTTTAAAGCAACCATCAACCTTGTAACCATTGACGAAGAAGCCGGGAAAGAGAAAAAAATGCGTACTTATTACCTGGTGATGGCCGACGATATAAAACAAGCCCTCGAGCGTCTGGATGAGAGTTTGTCGTACCTGGTAATTCCGTATGTGGTTTCAGCGCTTGCTGTGAGTACAATTGTAGATGTCTTCCCGTATGATCCTTCCGAATCCGCTGTTCCCGAAGGCTTCACTCCGGTTGAAAAAGAATAATTTTTAAGTAAATATTATCGCTGCCCCCATTTTAAGGATTTTGATTTTCCGTCGAACATCCTTTGCCGGGGACTGTTATTTAATTGAAAATGCAATTCCCCTCAATATTTTGTAACTTAGTAAAACAAGACAAAAAAATTCAGATCATGAGCAAAAACAATATCATTA
>JBMCIT010000225.1:0-3213 GCA_048616715.1 Tangfeifania sp.
GGGAAACCGAAAGGGAGTACCTTCTATTTTATTTTTTTAGTCGGACACTAATGATAATAAATAAGTATATAGCTAAAATAACAACTAACCATAGTAATGCAGCTTTGGCCCAATTCGCTTTACTGGGATTTGTACCCCCACTAAAAGCCCACACAAACAACATTATGAAACCAATTATTGGAATAGCTGCAATTAATAATGTTATAAACCAATCCCCGGTTTTAACTTCATTTGAATTTCTTTGATTTTCTACTAAATCGTTCATAATTTTTGCAGGTTTAAATTTATAATAGATGTTTTATTGTTCCAAACAAATTTAACTTATGATTTTTTAAAATAAAATGAATTTTAAAAATAAATTAAAAAACGACAACATATTTATGATTATTAGTGTTTTGCAATTTGACGAAGTTTGCCTCTGATTAGTTTTCGTCGCAAAGCGTTCAGCCTGTCCACAAATAGTATTCCCTGCAAATGATCATATTCATGCTGAAAAATTCGGGCTTCCAGTCCGGTAAGGGTTTCCTCTTTCCAGTCGAAATTCAGGTCACGGTAACGCACTTCTACTTTTTCGGGTCGTTTTACATCCTCATGAATTCCCGGGATGCTCAGGCAGCCCTCATTGTACCAGGTTGTGTTGTCGGCGTAATTAAGGATTACCGGATTCAGGAAAACTTTTTCAACGGGTTCAATGCCGGTACTGTTTACAGGTGTGGTGTCCACTAGAAAAATGCTTTTCAACAACCCCACCTGCGGGCCTGCCAATCCGATCCCTTCTGCTATTTTTAATGTTTCCTTCATGTTTTCAGCCAGTTGAACAAAGTCGTCTCCGGCATCCAGTTCAAATGTTTTTTTTCTTAAAACAGGCGAACCGTATATTACAATTGGCATTTTCATTTTTTTATTGTTTTAATGCAAAATTAATCAAATGTTTAAAATAACAACTGATTTATATTTTAAATCTGAGAAGAATGTAACCTACAAAAAGCCCAATCAGCATATTTATAATTTTTACTTTTACAAAATCTTTTCTTGATTCTGCCAGCAACGGCAGCATACCATGCCCGTCCTGAACAATGGAATTGGCCAGAAGAATACTGAAAGGCAACAGGTTTTGCGAGAACAGTGTAACCAGGAAAAGATGCGGTCCTGATTCAGGGATAATTCCCATCAGAACTGCAATGAGCAGCACCACATTTAGGTTGTTTTTCACCAGATCAGTAACTGTCAGATTCGATTCTACAAAATGCAATACCAGAAAAGCGCCCCATGTCCACAGAAAAATACGCAGCAAATGTTTTTTAAGGATGTGGTTGTATAAATGTTCTTTTAAAAAGTGGTTGGGAACTGTTATAAATACAAAAAGTAAAAGCAGAGTTCCGATTAAAAAAGTCATTTTTTTCCAGTTCCAATCACTGGGGCCAAGAATTCCGATAACAATCATTAGTACAAAAATAAATGTGGAAATTATGAGCAAAGAACGTTCAAAAGTAATTTTTTTAAGTTGCGGTAAAACAATTGTTTTATCGAAACAGCGGCAAATATCTTCATGGTGCACTTCAAAGCCATGAGTTTCAACAGCAGCTTTTTTGTGTTCAAAAAGATGGATCACCCAACCCATAGCAATTGCAATAATCAACAGGATTCCGTTTAACAACAATGCTTTACCCGGGAACAGGGCAAACATTACAAAAGCTTCGTCGCCCGAAGTAGCAATCATTACGGTTACCAGACCAGCAATTCCCATCATTCTGTGCGTATAAAGGCTAACCACGGTAAACGCACCCATGCATCCCGGTGTGATGCCCAGAAGGGCTGCAATAATGATTTGCAGGAAAGGTGATTTTTGCAGTTTTTCTGCCCAAACATTCCGGCTTTGTACATTGATATATTCAATAACCACCATCATAAACAATACGAAAGCGGTTATCATCAATGTTTGTTTCAACGTTGAAATAAATACCTCAGTCATGACATGCAATTTTTATTTAAACCAATTCCAAATAATTTACAAAATAAACAAAAGTTTATCTAATTTTGCGAAATAAATGTCAGAAAAATGAGATTATACCATGTGGCTTTTTCGGTGAACGGTTCGGAAGAGATTGAAAAGTTTTATGAAGATATTTTGGGACGGGGTATTGGATTTTGATGAATTGCCAATTGAAAGTTATTTTTAATTTCAAGTTTTGTCAATTGTAATTTTAGCTTGTCCGGGTCAGTATTCTATCCCTTTCCGTGCTTCAATCCCTTTGGTGTAATAATGTTTCACCTCTTTCATTTCGCTAACCAGGTCGGCCGTTTCAATCAGTTCCGGCGGAGCGTACCGGCCGGTAACCACCACTTCGGTTTCGGGGTTTTTGTTTTTTAGGACATCCAAAAATTCATCGACAGAAAAAAGCTGGTAGTAGAGCGCAATGGTGGCCTCATCCAAAATAATTACATTGTATTTTTCTGATTTCAGAATGTCAGCCATTTCTGTTAGTCCTTTTCGCGCAGCCTGAATGTCAGCTTCGGTGGGTTTTTCTATAATAAAACAGCCCAGCCCGTATTGTTTAATAGTAATGGCGGGAATGAATTTTTCAACAGCCTTCGTTTCGGAATACGGTTTTCCTTTGATAAACTGTGCGAAAAATACCTTTTTGCCGGCGCCCACGGCTCGCAAAGCCAGGCCCAGTGCTGCCGTGGTTTTGCCTTTTCCGTTACCGGTGTAAACGTGAATGTATCCCTTGGAAGTCATGGTTTCAGGTTTTACAGGTTTTGCAGGCGCTGGAAATTTTCAATGTAAAAACCGACGGGTATTTTTCCAGAAACGGTTTCAGCTGTTTGTTCAGCAACTCCATTACATCCTCGTAACTGCCTGTCAGGAGGCTGCTCATTGTCCCGCTTTCAAGGGTGATTTTTTTGTTTTCGGCCAGTTTTTCAAGAAAGCTTTCAACAGGCTTTTCGTAATCCTTCATTAACGGATAGTACCCGATTTCAACTGTAATTTCCATGGCTTCTATTTTTGTTTTTGTACCGAAGCCGCAATAAATGCGGGCTCAGCGGTTGATTGTTTTTCAGTTCCGTCAAGCAGTTCAAAAGCAGGGGAGAAATGCACCCCTGCCGAAATGTGAGGACTGCCGAAACGGGAAAGTATTTCAATGATTTCGTCCTGTGTAAAAAAGTGCGCATTTTGAAATACCGGGTCGTTGTTTTTGTTTTTTCCCGGTT
>JBMCIT010000226.1:0-3208 GCA_048616715.1 Tangfeifania sp.
AACCTCTCGAACCAGGTTTACGAAGAGGTGAAACGTCATTTTCAGGATATGGTTTTCGATACTGTTATTCAACGGAATATTAAACTGAGTGAGGCGCCGAGTTACGGGAAACCGGTTGTTTTATACGATGCAAGTTCAAAGGGGGCCATCAATCACATGAACCTGGCACGCGAGGTATTACAGCGAAACGGATTGACAAAAATTTCACAGGAACAAAAAGTTATTATCAGCTAAATATTCTTGACCATGGTAAAAAGGAATGCACTTGGCAGGGGGTTGGGCGCGCTTATCGACGATGCCGAAAAAATGAAACAGGCAGGAATAAGTGATGTGGATTTGAGCAAAATTGAAGCCAACCCTTTTCAGCCCAGGTCGAAATTTGATGAGGAAGCACTGAACGAACTTGCTGGTTCGATTCGCGAAATCGGGTTGATTCAGCCGATTACTTTGCGGAAAGTTGGTGAAGAAAAATACCAGATCATAGCCGGCGAACGCCGTTTCAGGGCTGCACAACTTGCCGGGCTCGATTCTTTGCCAGCCTACATTCGTAAAGCAAAAGATGACGGCATGCTTGAAATGGCATTGGTTGAAAACATTCAGCGCGAAGATTTGGATGCCATTGAAATTGCACTCAGCTACCAGCGCCTCATGGATGAACTTGAATTCACGCAGGAAGATTTGAGCAGCAGGGTAGGTAAAAAGCGTTCCACAATTGCAAACTATTTGCGCTTGTTAAAACTGCCGGCCATTATTCAGAAAGGATTACGGAACAAGGAAATTTCGATGGGCCATGCACGTGCCCTTATCAATATTGAGGATGCCGGTACCCAGGAAATGATTTACAATGAAATTGTGAAACACGGATTCTCGGTGCGGCGTGTGGAAGAAATTGTAAGGGATTTGAGTGAAGGCCCGGATGAAAACCAGCCACGGACAAAACGGCAGGCACTTCCAAAAGAATACAGATCTGTTAAAGGCAAGTTAGGGAAATTGCTTGGTTCAAAAATTGGTATTTCGATGAACGATAAGGGCAAGGGCAAAATTGTGATTCCTTTTAAATCGTCCGACGATTTGGAAAGAATTGTTAAAATAATTGAAAACCAAAAATAAAGCCCCGGAAGCACACCCCTATCTGCCCCGGAACTTCTATTTTTGGGCAAAATTACTTAATGTGAATATCAGAAAATTTTTATTGATAGCCGGCTTATTATTGATTCAGCTAACGATGGTTTTAAACCTTCGGGCACAGGAAATCGTTGAAGCCGATACCCTGAAACCGGTCAATAAAGAACCAGTTACCGAAGAGGAGGTGCATTCTCCCCGGAAAGCCGCTATTTATTCTGCCATTTTGCCCGGTCTGGGACAGGCTTACAATAAAAAATACTGGAAAATTCCACTGGTTTACATCGGGTTTGGGGCCATTGGGTACTTTATCGACTGGAACAACGACAATTACCAGTTAATGCTGAGAGGATACCGCCACTGGACCGATGGAAACGATGAAACCACCGGTTATCTCGATATAGAAGCAATCAGGAAAATGAATTACGATATTGATAATCCGAGCGATTATGAGCATGTTAAAACGAGCCTCCAAAAGCAGCAGGACTATTACCGCCGCAACCGCGATTTGCTGATTATCAGTTTTGTGGGTTTTTACGGGTTGAATATTATCGATGCCAGTGTGGATGCGCACCTTTTTGATTTTGATATCAGCGATGATTTGACCTTTAAATGGGAACCCTCCATGCAAAATGTTAATGACAATTTAGTATATTGCTTCAACTTAAAATTTAACTTTTAGTATGCGGATTAGAGCGACAAAGCTGTGTTTGGGCCTTGCATCAATCTTTTTTTTCGGCTCACTAACAGCCCAGGATGGAGGAAGAAAACAAACGTCGATGCCGAGAATAAACCGGCTGGAGGTTGAAAAGTTATTGCCAGGCAAAGTTGTAACATCAACAGAAGAAAATAATGCCACGCAGGAAGCTGCTATGGCTGAAATTGACACGCTCGGTTTAATTGGCCCCCCGGCCCCCGATGAGGACCTGAATGAATTTTTTTCAGATAAGATGGACAGCCTGGTGAATACCTGGTATGTGAAAAATGTATATGATACAGATTCGCCTGAAGAAGATTTATCTGATTTTTATCCGACAAATGTTCCCGACTCGGTTTATATCAGCCGGCTGAAAGAAATTGAGGAAGTGGTGGATTTATCGTACAACAATGTGGTCAAAAATTTCATAAAACTTTATACCGAAAAACGCCGCGACCAGGTTGAAATGATGCTGGGGCTGGCCGGGTACTATTACCCAAGATTTGAAGAAATCCTCGACAAGTATGATATGCCACTCGATTTGAGGCACCTGCCGGTTATTGAATCGGCACTGAACCCTGTGGCGCGGTCGAGGATGGGTGCAACCGGCCTTTGGCAGTTTATGTTTGGGACCGCCCGTGAAATGGATTTGGAAATTACCAGTTTTGTCGATGAACGCCGCGATCCGGTGGCTTCAACCGAAGCGGCCGTAAGATATTTTAAAAAGCTGTACGACCGTTACGGAAACTGGCACCTTGCCATTGCCGCCTACAACTGTGGTCCCGGAAATGTAAACCGTGCCATCCGTCGTGCCGGCGGAAAAAGGGATTATTGGGCCATTTATTACCGGCTGCCCCGCGAAACACGCGGCTATGTCCCGGCTTTTATTGCCGCAGCTTATGTGATGAATTACTACAAAGAGCACAATTTACACCCGCGGCTGCCCAACTTCAATTTGATTACCGATACAATTATGGTGAACAATTACCTTCATTTCGACCAACTGGAGGCCACCCTGAATATAGATAAAGAACAGTTGCGTTCACTTAATCCCATGTACCGGCGTGATATTATTCCGGCTAAAAAAAACAAACCTTACCCGGTAATTCTGCCTGAGTTGAAGATTCTGGAATTTATCGATAAGGACACCCTTGTTTTTGCCTACGAACGCGAAAAGTTTTTTCCTGACAATACACTTGTAAGTCCGGCCAGCAGAAGTGCTTCATATTACACTCCGGTTGATATCGACGGGAAAGCCAAAGTTTTGTATACCGTTCAAAGCGGCGACAATGTCGGATTCATTTCGGAGTGGTTCAATGTAAGGGCCTCCGATTTGAGGTACTGGAACAATATTCATCGCAACCTGATTCGCGCCGGGCAAAAACTGCT
>JBMCIT010000227.1:0-3202 GCA_048616715.1 Tangfeifania sp.
ATTTCAGTTCTGGCTGTTTCTTATTTTGTTTCGGTTCCGTTAACATCTGTCGCGTCCGGCAGAGATACTTCGGAAGTAAAAATGGAATATGAAATTGATGAAATTGAAGTTTCGGCCTCGAGAGCTCCTGCTGTTTATTCCGAAATTGTCAGGGTGCTCACTGTTATTGAAGCTGATGAAATTGAGCGGGCGCCTGTAGCAAGCCTCGAAGAATTGCTTGAATATGTTGCAGCAGCCGATATCAGGCAACGGGGCGCCCAGGGAGTACAGGCCGATGTAAGTATCAGGGGCGGCACGTTCGACCAAACCATTATTCTCCTGAACGGCATCAACATTACCGACCCGCAAACCGGACATCACAACCTCAACATTCCCGTTAGTTTATCGCAGATTGAAAGAATTGAAGTATTGGAAGGACCCGCAGCACGGGTTTACGGGCCAAGTGCATTTTCGGGGGCAGTAAACATTATTACAAAGCAACCGGAGAACAGCAAAATCGGTTTGAAACTCGAAGGGGGAAGCCATCGTTTTTTTAACTCAAACTTGTCTGGCAGCCTGCAGGCCGGAAAATGGGACCACCTTTTGGCGGCCACCCGAAAAAGATCGGATGGTTACATTGAAAATACTGATTTTAAAATTTCAGATCTTTTTTATTCAGCCAAACTTGAAACAGAAAAAGGAAGTTTTTCTTTTCAAACCGGAACTTCAGGAAAGGCTTTTGGGGCAAACAGTTTTTATACTCCAAAGTATCCAAATCAATTCGAAGAAACCGGAACTGTATTTACTTCAGCAAAATGGGAATCAAATGCACGGTTTCATCTGACGCCCGCGGTTTTCTGGAGAAGACATTCCGATAAGTTTATGCTTTTCAGAGAAAATCCGCCATCGTGGTATTCAAGCCATAATTATCACCTTACCAATATTTATGGTGCCAATCTGAATTCATGGTTTCGCTGGGCCGGCGGTAAAACTGCCATTGGCGCTGAATACCGTTCAGAAAATATATTAAGCAATGTGCTGGGTGAAGAAATGGCCGAAGAAAAAGAAGTTCCCGGAGAAGATGCTTTTTTTACAAAATCGAAATCGCGTTCAACCGTCTCATTTTTTGCCGACCACGCCATTTACCTGAACCGCTTTTCGGCCAGTGCCGGAATAATGGCAAATTACATTTCAGACAGAGAAAACGACATTAATTTTTTCCCGGGAATTGATATAGGTTACGGGATTTCGCCTTCATTGAAACTGGTATCTTCCTTTAATACATCGATGCGAATGCCCACATTTACCGATTTGTATTATTCAGGGCCGACAAATATTGGGAACCCTGACCTGAAACCTGAAAAATCGATGACACTTGAAGGCGGAATAAAGTTGAACCGGAATTTTATCAGGGGGCATATTGTATTATTCCACCGGAACGGGAAAGATATGATTGACTGGGTGAAACAAGAAGCTGATGAACTTTGGCAGGCCGAAAACCTGACTCAAATTAACAGTTCGGGGGCCGAAGCCCGGCTGCAGATTCATCCGGCAATGAAATGGGGAAGTAGCTGGCCCGAAGTTTTTAGCCTGAATTATTTCTACAATAATCAGCAAAAAGAAAGTTCCGGGTTTATTTCAAACTATGTGCTCGATAATTTAAAACATAAATTGACCGGCTCGGTAACACAAAAAATAAGCGGTAATTTATTTGTCAATTTAAGAGGAACCTACCAGGACAGGGAAGGGACTTTTACACGCTTTGAAAACAAAGAACCGGCAGGGGAAACTGAATATCCGCCATTCTGGTTGTTCGACGGAAAAATAACTTATGAGTCATCCAATCTTGAACTTTTTGTATCGGCAAATAATATTTTCGACCGGCAGTATTTCGATTTGGGGAATATAGTCCAACCCGGCAGATGGTTGAAAGCAGGTGTCGTTTATGAATTCAATTTTCACTGAGCAATATTTTCAGGCAATGACAAAAATTGTATATTCGCGCAAAAATTCAGATCATGTTAAAAGGAATATTATCCATATCAGGACAACCCGGATTATTTAAACTCATTGCAGAGTCGAAAAACAATATAATTGTCGAATCGCTGGAAACGGGCAAAAGAATGCCGGCTTATTCAACTGCAAAAATTTCGGCGCTCGAAGATATTGCCATTTATACGGATGCTGACGACGTGCCGTTAAAAGAAATTTTTAAGGCCATCAGCGAAAAAGAAGACGGCGGAAAAGCCATCAGCCACAAATCTTCGGGCAATGAGCTGAAAAATTATTTTGGCGAAATATTGCCGGATTATGATCGTGAGCGGGTGTATGTTTCCGATATTAAAAAAGTAATTCTCTGGTACAATATTTTGCATGAAAAAGACATGCTCGATTTTTCTGATGAAGAAGAGGAAAACGGAGCAGAAAACGATCAGCAGAAAGAAGATTCAAAATAGCTTAAAGTTATTTTGGGTTTGCTGAGAGTTAATTTTTTCGTTTTCCCGGAGCAATATTTCAAAAAGTTTTACGGTAGCCAGTGCATCGCCGTCGGCGCGGTGCCTGCCGTTAATCTCAATATTTAAATCGTTGCAAATGTTGCCAAGCGAATACGATGCATGGCCGGGCAGCAGTTTTCTGGAAAGCTGAACCGTGCATAACGTTTTTCTGAAAAACTCATATCCCAGCCGTTTGTATTCTTCGCGTAAAAAGCGATAGTCAAAATGAACATTATGGGCAACAAATGTTCGTCCTGCGGTAAATTCTACAATTTGTTTGGCCACCTCATAAAACTTTGGTGCATTTTTAACTGTTTCATTTGATATACCTGTGAGGCGGGTAATAAAATATGGAATGTCCATATCAGGTTTAATAAGCGTATGAAATGAACCGGTTGTTTCAATTCCATTGTGCTGAAATACGGCAATTTCAGTTATTTGTCCGTATTTATAACTGTTTCCGGTGGTTTCTATGTCAACAATAGCAAACAAAATTTGTTTTATTTATACGTTATTCTAAAGAAATATTTAAATTTGTTACAAATGTGGTTAATTTCCGCATTTGCAGTTTATTTGCTTTTGACAACTCAACTTAATTTGTTAATTTGGTACAAAGATTAAAAACTTCTAATAAAATTCATGATTATGAAAAAATTTACTTTACTTTCTTTATTGATAATCTTCCTGATGGGAAGTGCTTATGCCCAAAATGCCGATAAAAAATGGGC
>JBMCIT010000228.1:0-3201 GCA_048616715.1 Tangfeifania sp.
CGTAAAATACCATCACATTAAGGCCGGGCATTTCAAAATATTCGTCTTCGTTAATGGTAAGTTTTTGGGCGGAGATATTTCCAATTGTGACAAGAATGACCGCGAATGAAATTAATTTCTTCATCATTAAAACTGGTTTAGCTGTTCAAACTGTAAATATAACAATTTGAAGATTGATTAACATCACTGGAAAGCTCATTTCTTTAAAAAAACGATGGTTGATTCCTTAGGAAAAATTTTTACCTTAGTTCGCTGAAATGCGATGAGGTTGACATACCTTTTATGAACCATAAATTTTTATTACATAACATTTTAAGCATACTTTTAATTTTCAATGTTGCTGTTTCCGGGATTGCATCGGATGTGAATACCGACAGCCTGAAGCAGGTTTTGCAATCAACTTCCATTGATTCAATAAAAGCTGATGCTCTGTATCAGCTTGCCACTGAACTTGAAAAAACAGACAAAAAGCAGGCTTTGGATTATTATAACGAGGCCCTGGAATTTGAAAAAAACGAAAGTAAAAGGGCATCAATTTATAATTCCATTGGAATGTACCACTTACAACGCGGTGACAATTCCAAATCGCTGAATTTTTTCGAAAAGGCAGTGGAATTACTTGAAGAATTAAACGATTCATCGATGCTCGGCAGGGTTTACAACAATTCTGCCGTAGCCAATTACTGGCTCGGCAACAGTAACGAGGCTCTTACTTTGTACCTCGGTGCGCTGGATATACGCAAATCGCTTAACGACACGCTTGGGGTAGTAAAAGTCTCAAATAATATCGGGCTGATTTACCAGGATTGGGAACTATACAACCAAGCGATTGAGTGGCATCAGGAAGCATTGCTGGTGGCTAAAGATGCCAATGCATATCACGATTTGTCCTACACCTACGCCAATATTGGCAAATGCCACGAAAACCTTGATGATTACAAGGCAGCATTAAAAAATTACCGGCTTGGTCATGAAAATGCTATAAAAGCAGATTCGCGTAATGAAATTAATTCCTACCTCTCCGGCTTTTACGGAAGCATTTACAGGAGAATGAATATGCCTGATTCGGCTTTGTTTCATTTTCAAAAATCGCTCGATTATTCCCACCGGATTAACAATACCAACAGAATAGCAATTGCTGAATACGAGCTGGGAAAAACCTATTTCGACTTAAATCAAAAGGATTCTGCCCAAAAATACATTACCCAAAGCTACACTTTGTCTGCTAATAATTATTACCCCGACCTACTCAAAAACAACCTGTTTATTTTGGCCGAACTGGCCGAAGAAGAAGGGGACACAGAAAACGCTTACCGGTACCTGAAAGAGGCCACCCAGCTAAAAGACAGCCTTTTCAATGCGGAAAAAATTTCGAAGTTTACCAATTTGCAGGTAAAATATTTTAACCAGCAGCAACAACAGGAAAACCTCATCCTGAAACAAAATAACGAACTGCAGGAAATTGCCATTCGCGAACAAAAACTCAAAAGCTGGATTTACCTGGGTTCAGGAATTATATTTCTTGTTGCCCTGATTTTTATCACGCGGAGCAGAATGAAACTGATTAAACTAAGTTCCAAACTGGAAAAGTCTGAGAAACAACTGATGAAGGCCAATGCCGATAAGGACAAATTCTTCACTATTATTGCCCACGACTTAAAAAGCCCGTTTAACGGTTTGCTTGGGCTAACCACCATCATAACCGAAGAATTTGACAAATTGCCACCGCCAAAAATGAAGGAACTTATGCTTGAATTAAAAAATTCGGCAGCCAACGTGTATGCTCTTGTTGAAGGCTTGCTTAGCTGGTCGCAGGTTCAAACCGGTAAAATCAGCTATGAAAAAGAAAAAACCGACCTTTCGGAAATCAGCAAAAAAGTTAAAGAACAGTTTATTACCAGCGCAAAAAACAAGGACATTACCCTTGATCAACAAATTGAGAAAAATACTTTTGTTATTGCCGATGAAAAATCCATTTCCACTGTTCTCCGGAACCTGGTTTGCAATGCTATAAAATATACCAACACGGGTGGCAAAATCACTGTTTCAGCCCGGCAAAAAAACAATCATGTTGAAATTTCAGTTTCAGACAACGGGATTGGGATGGAAAAAGCTAAAATGGAGAAATTGTTCAGCATTTCAGAAAAAATTTCAGAACCCGGAACAGCCAGCGAAAAAGGTACAGGACTGGGACTAATTCTCTGTAAAGAATTTGTAGAAAAAAACAATGGCAAAATATGGGCTGAAAGCGAACCGGGGAAAGGCAGCCGGTTTATATTTACTCTGCCGGCAGCCGAATAATTGAGCCAACTATTTTAGAGACTGTTTGGAATTTCCATTTATTCTATTTCTAAAAAACAAAATCAAAACAGTCTCTTATTTTTTCACATCAGAATTTCCATTGGCATAGATTTCATCGATGAGTTTCTGGTATTTTACAGCAACGACGTTTCTTCGCAGCTTCAATGTTGGCGACAACTCTCCGCCGGCAGGTGTCCACTCTTCATAAACCAGTTTAATCCGGTTTATTTGTTCGTGGCTGCCCAGCGTTTTGTTAATAGTGTTCACTTCTTTCCGGATTTTATCAATTACTTCCGGAATTTTAATCAACTCCTTATTATTTTGATAATGAATTTTATGTTCGGCACACCAGTCGTGCAACAACGGAAAATTGGGAGAGATAATTGCACTGGCAAATTTTTCATTTTCACCAATCACCATCACCTGCTCAATGAGGTTCGAAGTTTTCAGTTTGTTTTCAATCATTTGGGGTGCAATATATTTCCCGCCCGAAAGTTTAAAAATTTCTTTTTTGCGATCGGTAATTTTCAGGTATTTTCCGTCTTCCAGAACCCCGATATCGCCGGTATGAAACCACCCATTTTCGTCGATAACTTCTGCTGTCAGTTCGGGAGATTTGTAGTAGCCCATCATCACGCCGGGGCCTTTGCACAAAATTTCGCCGTCGCTGGCAATTTTCACTTTAAAACCTTCGAGTACCGGACCTACCGTCCCTATTTTCATTTCACCTGTTGCCGGATTGTTTACTGCAATTACCGGCGAGGTTTCTGTGAGTCCGTAACCTTCGAGGTTATACATTCCGGCCATTCCCAGCACGCGGGCAATCCGGGGCTGAAGAGCAGCACCGCCTGATACAATGTAAACGATATTGCCCCCCAGGGCTTCGCGCCATTTTGAATA
>JBMCIT010000229.1:0-3195 GCA_048616715.1 Tangfeifania sp.
CTGGGAGTGATGTACATTTTTATGTTTTTTCTGATTGGCACTTCGTCGCAAAAAGCAGGGATAACCGTAACTACCCTCGCCAACAAACTCTCGCTGGTTTTTCCTGTTTTCTTTTCCCTTTTCTGGTTCGATGAACAAATTACAACACTGAAATATTTCGGAATTGCAGGAGCAATAACTGCCGTGATGCTCACGCTCTACAAAAAAGATGTAAAAAGAACCAATTACATCTATTTTGCACTGCCCATTGCCATTTTTATTGGCAGCGGCTTTATCGACTCATTCATAAAGTATGTGCAGGCGCTGCAAATAAGCGAAGCGCTTTCTGCTGCATTTTCATCGTTTGTATTTTTTACCGCTTTTATTTGCGGCATATTCATTACAACCATAAAAAACCTGGGTAAAAAAATGAAACTGCACACTCCTACATTGTTTTTGGGAACGCTGCTCGGGCTGGTAAATTTTGGTTCGCTATTTTTTATTTTGCAGGCCCTCAACAAAAGCAACCTCGAAAGTTCGCTCGTATTCTCACTGAATAATATGCTGATAGTGGCATTGTCAGCCATTCTCGGATTTTTCATTTTTAACGAGAAATTAAACCGCATCAATATTTTAGGAATTGCACTGGCCATTTTAAGTTTGTATATTTTGCTGTAATGAAAGACACTTACAAAACAATAGCAGAAAAAAGCAAAGGATATTTCAAGGACAAAGGGAGTAAATTTCTGGCTTATGCCTATCCGGTTAATTCTGAAAATGAAACCAAACCCATACTTGAGCAGTTAAAAAAAGACCATCACAATGCACGGCACCACTGCTATGCCTGGCGTTTGGGGAAAGAAGAAATTACTTACAGGACCAACGACGACGGAGAACCTTCTTCCACCGCCGGAAAACCGATTTTGGGCCAACTGCAGCGTTTTGATGTTACCGATATTTTTTTGGTAGTGGTGCGTTATTTCGGTGGAACGCTGCTGGGCACCAGTGGCCTTATAAATGCTTACAAAACTGCTGCTGCCGATGCTCTGTGCAATGCGAAAATCGTCACTAAAATCATTGAAGAAAAGTATAAATTGCATTTTACCTATCCGCTGATGAACGACGTAATGACAATTATCAAACAGGAAAACCTGAGCATTGTCGACACGCAGTTCGAAACAGAATGCGACCTGATTTTCTCTGTCAGGAAATCGGAATCGGAACGAACAGAATCAATTTTTCAGAATTTCTACGGAGTTGATATTAAGAAGACCGATGGTTAGACTGTTAATAAAAAAATTAAAATTGTTGAACCCGGGAAAAGTATTTCTGCAAAAAACGTATTAAATTTGATTTTCATGATGCGATGCCACACAATCAGGTTACCATTTCACAACGACAATAATAACTGCCGTACTGCAAAGCATTTTCTACTGTGGCATTTCATTGTTCAATCAGTCAACCGGTACAAAACAAGCTTTAATGAAAAAGCAAAACTGCTTTTTCATTCAGCAGAAAGCCAATATTTTATTTTTAGGATATTGGCTTTTTTTTGCGACGCAATTAAATACTTCAATATAAATAATAACGATGAAAAAAGATTTAATCTCAATTACGGATTATTCAAAAGATGAATACCTGGAAATTATGAAACTGGCCGGGGAGTTTGAAAAAAATCCCAACCAGGACCTGCTAAAAGGAAAGGTTGTTGCTTCGCTTTTTTTTGAGCCTTCTACCCGTACCCGGCTGAGTTTTGAAACAGCCATAAGCCGCCTCGGCGGAAAGATTGTAGGTTTTGCCGACCCTCAAAGCTCGAGTTCCACAAAAGGTGAAACCCTGCACGACACCATTAAAATGGTAAGCAACTACGCCGATTTAATCGTAATGCGCCATCCGCTTGAAGGAGCTGCCCGTTACGCTGCCGAAATTTCGGAGGTTCCGGTAATCAATGCCGGCGACGGCGCCAACCAGCACCCTACCCAAACACTGCTCGATATGTATTCCATTCTGAAAACGCAGGGATCATTCGACAATTTGAATATTTTCATGGTAGGCGACCTGAAATACGGACGAACAGTTCACTCTCTGCTCATGGCCATGTCGCAGTTCGAAAATCCCATTTTCAACTTCATAGCACCAGTTGAACTGCAAATGCCCGATGAATACAAAATATACCTCCGTGAAAACGGCATCAGGTACTTCGAGCACCGCGAGTTTACCGACATTATCAGCGAAGCGGACATAATCTACATGACCCGCGTACAGAAAGAACGTTTCTCGGACCCAATGGAATACGAGCAGGTAAAAAACGTATACATTTTGCGTAACGAAATGCTGGCGCAAACAAAACCCAACCTGAAAATACTTCATCCGCTGCCAAGGGTAAACGAAATTCACACCGATGTAGACAAAAACGAAAAGGCCTACTATTTCACACAGGCCCTGAACGGAATGTACACCCGCGAAGCCATTATTACCCATATTATGAACCTTAAATAAACAAGCCATGAGTAACAGCAACACAAAGAAAAAACTGAAACTAAAAGTCAGCGCAATTAAAGAAGGAACTGTAATCGATCATATCCCGGCACCTAATTTATTCAAGGTAATTACTATTCTCGGCCTCGATAAAATTGAAAACCAGATAACTTTCGGGACCAACCTTGAGAGTGAAAAACAGGGGAGCAAAGCAATTATTAAAGTTTCAGATAAGTTTTTCGAAAACAATGAAATCAATAAAATTGCCCTGATTGCACCTCACGCCAAACTGAATATCATAAAAGATTACGAGGTGGTGGAGAAAAAAATAGTAACAACACCCGAAGTTATTAAAGGTATTGTGAAATGTTTTAATCCGAAATGCATTACGAATAACGAAAAAGTAACCACTTGTTTTAATGTGGTATCCACTTCGCCAGCTACACTCAGGTGCAGGTACTGCGAAAAACTGACCATCGGGGAACAGATGAAAATGTTGTAACCAAAGGCAAAATGCATAAAATCAATTACGTCTGCTTCATTCTATCCGGAAAAAATTTTTTCGAGGATGATTGAAATAAATTTTCACGGGCAGACGTAATTTTTTATATATTTGCCCCTCAATTTCCGAAAAGGAAACAGTTCTTTAAAAAGCCCAGTTGGTGGAATTGGTAGACACGCTAGTTTCAGGGACTAGTGCCCGCAAGGGCGTGAAGGTTCGAGTCCTTTACTGGGCAC
>JBMCIT010000230.1:0-3193 GCA_048616715.1 Tangfeifania sp.
GTTGACCCGCCAGGGCTCGAACCTGGACTCTTCTGAACCAAAATCAGATGTGTTGCCAATTACACCACGGGTCAGTACCTTATTGCCTTTTTTCTAAAGACGGTGCAAAAATATAAATTTTTTCCTTTCTGAAACATTTTACCATTTTTTTTTCAGGCCAGCCGTTTTCCATAAAATATTATATTTGTCGGCATACTAAAATCAATGCCATGTTCCGCTTCAAAAAAATAAATTTAATTCTGGGATGGACTGTCTTTACAATTGCTACAATTACCTACATTCTCACCCTCGAGCCAACTGCCAGTTGGTGGGATTGCAGCGAATTTATTATCAGTGCATCCAAACTTGAAGTGGGGCACCCGCCCGGCGCTCCGTTTCACATGATACTCGGGAGGTTTTTCAGCCTTTTTGCAGCCGGCTCATCGCAAGTGGCCTACATGGTAAATTTACTGTCGGCACTGGCCAGTGCCGGAACAGTGATGTTGCTTTACTGGAGCATCGTACACCTGGCCAAAAAATTGTTTCCAAAAGATGAACTGTCAGCAGGCGAAAAAATGGCAGTTTTGGGCAGCGGGCTGGTGGGGGCCCTCGGGTTCGCTTTTACCGATTCGTTTTGGTTCTCGGCAGTGGAAGGTGAAGTTTATGCACTTTCGTCGTTTTTTACCGCGGCTGTTTTCTGGGCGATTTTGAAATGGGAAAATGTTGCCGATGAAAAATATGCCAACCGCTGGCTGATTTTAATTGCCTACCTCGTTGGATTATCTACCGGGGTGCACCTGCTCAATTTATTGGCGATTCCTGCCATCGGACTGGTGTATTATTTCCGGAAATATGAATTTTCGTGGAAAGGCATTTTGGCGGTATTTGCAATTTCTGTTGCAATCCTTGGGGGTATTCAGTATATAATCATTCCCGGAATCCCAAAAGTTGCTTTTCTTTTTGATAAACTATTTGTAAACACATTCGGGTTGCCGTTCAATTCAGGGGTAATTTTTATGGTTGCGCTGATAATTGTCGCCGCTGTGTGGGCAGTAAGCTACACCCGGAAGCATAACCTGGTTTTGTGGAATACCGCGGTTACGGCAGTTATTGTAATTCTTATTGGTTATTCTACGTTTGGGGTAATTCTGATTCGTGCTTCTGCGAATCCTCCCATGAACCAGAACCACCCGGATAATGCATTTGCGTTGCAGCGTTATTTAAACCGCGAGCAGTATGGCGACCGGCCCCTTTTTTACGGGCAGTATTACAATGCACCGGCAGTTGCTACTGTTGGCCGGCAAAATATGTACAATAAGGTTGACGGCAGGTACGAAATAACCGGAACGCTTTCACAAAAAACAGTGTACGATTCAAAAATGGAAACCATTTTTCCGCGCATGTACAGCAGCCAGCCGCAACATGTGAGGGAATACAAACAGTGGGGCAGGATTGAAGGCAGGCCGGTCCGTGTGAACGACCGCGGAGAACGCAAAACCCTGATGAAACCTACTTTTGCTGAAAACCTCCGGTTCCTGTTTTCTTACCAAATGGGGCACATGTATTTCCGTTATTTTATGTGGAATTTCGCCGGCCGGCAAAACGATGTGCAGGGGCACGGCAGTTTTATGAACGGAAACTGGATTAGCGGAATTCAGTTTTTGGATGAACCGAGAGTGGGGCCGCGCGATAAGATGCCGGAGTTTATGAAAAATGAACCTTCGCGAAATACCTACTATTTTTTACCGCTGTTATTTGGTTTGATTGGACTTTTTCACCAATACAACCGGGGCAAAAAAGGAAGGGAAAGTTTTGCCGTTACAATGACACTGTTTGTGTTTACAGGAATCGCCATTGTTGTGTACCTGAACCAGTATCCCATTCAGCCCCGCGAACGCGATTATGCCTATGCCGGTTCGTTTTATGCTTTTGCCATTTGGATCGGGCTGGCTGTTCCCGCACTTTTTGATGCTGTACGAAAGGTAATTAAAGGAATTCCGGGAGCTGTTCTCGTTACAATTATTTCCCTGGTTTTGGTGCCGGGAATCCTGGCTTTCGAAAACCTGGACGATCACGATCGCTCGGGGCGGTACATGACCCGCGATTATGCCATCAATTACCTGGAATCGTGCGCGCCCAATGCCATTCTGTTTACCTACGGCGACAACGACACGTTTCCGCTCTGGTATGTGCAGGAAGTGGAAGGGGTACGTCCCGACATCAAAATTGTAAACATAAGTTACCTTGGAATGGACTGGTACATCAACCAGCACCGGAAGGCGACTTATGAAGCCGATCCAATTCCGTTTGTGCTCGATAAAGAAAAATATTACATGGGCCACCGCGATGCTGTTTTGTTTCAGGAACGAAAAGAAGGTGCCATCGAGTTGCGCGACGCACTGCTTTTTGCCGGCAGCGACGATACCCGGGCCAAAGTTCGGCTGACAAACGGAAGTTCAATGAACTACTTTCCGTCGAGGGATTTTTACATCGATGTGGATAAAGAAAAAGTACTGGAAACAGGTACCGTTCAGCCGGAAGATTCGGCTTTAATTGCCCCTCGGGTGGAATTCAGCATCAATAAAAACTACGTATCGAAAAGCGAGCTGGCGGTGCTGAACATTATTGCCGCCAATAACTGGGAACGCCCGGTTTACATCGACCACAGCCTGCTGCACACCGGCAACATATTTTTCCTCGACTGGCTCCAGCTCGAGGGGCTGGCCTACCGGTTTGTGCCCATAAAAACAGAACGGCAGGGGCTTAATTTCGGGCATGTGAATTCAGAAGTGCTTTACAATCATGTAATGAATAAATTCGTATGGGGAAATGTAAATGACCCGGACATCTACTTAGATGATTATAACGAACGGGCCATAAAAATTCTTCAGGCCCGGCACATGTTTGCCCGCCTTGCCGAAAAACTGAATGAGGAAGGGAAAAATGAAAAGGCAGAAGAGGTAGTCGATAAAATGTTTGAACTTTTCCCCGATAATATTATTCCGCTGAGTTTCGATTCTTTCCCGGCTACTGAGCAGTATTACCGGGCAGGAGCTGTGGAAAAAGGGAACGAAAAAGTTCGAAAAATGGCTGATAACAGTTTTGCCATGCTCGATTATTATTTATCGCTGCCGGTGCAGTTTGCACCCGTGATTCAGGAAGAACAGGACCGCGAAATTTCACACCTGCGGAATATGCTGGTGCTCACCCGCCG
>JBMCIT010000231.1:0-3191 GCA_048616715.1 Tangfeifania sp.
ACGGCGATGAAATTGCCTACAAAATAATTGCTGTTGATGCCTCAGCAGCGGGAAATTTACGCAGAGACCCGGGAAGAAACAATCATGTTTTTAAAGTTGAGGAAGTAGCCGATCCTGTTGGCGGTTATGTCAATGATTTTAATAATGGCTCAGACGATTTTATTCTGACAGATTTCGACATTTATACCGAAACCAATTTTGAAAACGGGGCACTCCACAGCCCGCATCCTTACCCAAGCCCGGATCAGGACGATGTAGAATTCAATTTCTCAACCATTCTGAAACATCCCATTATTTTAACTGAGAACCCGGTAATGACATTCGATGAGGTTGTACTGGTAGAACCCGGCAGTGTTGGTACCGGTTACGGCGATTTCGAATTCTGGGATTACGTAATTGTTGAAGGCAGCAATGATGAAGGAGAAACCTGGCTGCCCCTTGAAAACGGGTACGACTCGCGTGCCAATTCGGTATGGCTCGAAAACTACAACAAAGTAACCGAAGACATGAATTCCACTACTATCGGTCAGCCCGAATGGTACATTAACCGCGAAATTAATATGACGCAAAACGGCAATTTTGCAGCCGGCGATACCATCTTAATCCGTTTCAGGCTGTTTTCAGACCCGTATGCTCATGGCTGGGGTTGGGCCATTGATAACCTGCGGATTCAGTACCCGGTATCTTCTCCGGCTCCGGTGCTTTCACCCGGAAACATTGCAGCATACCCCAATCCGTTTAACAATTCGTTTACAGTGCGTGTAGAGCCCAAAGAAGAAATCGAAAATCTTTCAATTGACATTTACAACATGTTTGGTCAGAAAGTAAAATCCATTTCCCGCCATCATATTACCGGAATTTTCTCTGAAGAAATATTTATAGGAGAAGAAGTTAGCGGCATGTACCTGCTTTCGGTAAAAGAAAACGGACAGCAAATTCTGACCAAAAAAATGATTAAAAATTAAGAGATTTTTTTTGATTTTGTGTTAAATAATTCTTTTGATTGGCCACAAAATTAAATCGGACTTTCAGTTTTAAAATATATGCCTATCTTTGTTTCCAAATTAAAAGAAAATGAATTCGGAAATTAACAATACTTATTACTGGTATTTTTATTTTGGTTCTGAGAACGGGATAATTCAGTAAGGTATTGTTAAAAATGAAAATATTTTACGAGAGGTCCCGGAAATTCCGGGGCCTTTTTTTATGAATAAAAATTATGAAGGTTACGATTATTGGGCTTGGATTAATTGGCGGTTCAATTGCAAAAGATTTACGGATTTCAGGATTTGCCACGGAATTCATTGGTATCGACTCCAACGAACAACATGCCCGGGAGGCGCTTGAACTGGGAATTGTAGACAAACTTGAAACACTCGGACAGGGAATTAAAAACACCGACCTGGTTATTATTGCCATTCCGGTTGACAAAGAACTTGAAGTCCTTCCGGTAGTTCTTGACGGAATTGACCGGAATACAACAGTTACCGATATGGGTTCAACAAAAAAAATGATAACCGATCTGGTTCAAAATCATCCGAAAAGAAAACAGTTTGTGCCTGCCCACCCCATGTCGGGAACCGAAAACTCAGGCCCGTCAGCAGCACTTGAAGGCCTGTTTAAAAATAAAATAGCCATTGTTTGCGACCAGGAAAACACCGGGCCGCAACACCTGGCACTCATCGAAAAAATGTTTCAGGGCCTTGGAATGGACATTGCCTATATGAGTTCCGACGAACAAGACCACAGCACTGCGTTTGTTTCGCACCTGCCCCACGCCGCAGCTTTCGCACTGGCCAATGCGGTGCAGGCAAAAGAAGACCGCAAAATAATTTTCGACCTTGCAAGCGGCGGATTTCGCTCTACCGTACGCCTCGCCAAAAGTTCGTGCTCGATGTGGAAACCTATTTTTGAACAAAACAACCGATATGTAGTTGACTCAATGGATGTTTATATTAAACACCTGCAGCAATTCCGCGATTGCCTGAAAAACCGAGAATTCGACAAGCTGGAAGAATTGATTTTAAGCGCCAATAAAATACGTTCGATTCTGGATGGTGAAAATCCTCACTTTTTCAAAAACGAAGAAAAAATTATAAAACTTTATACAAAACAGCAATGAGTGTGAAAATGGAAATTAACCCAATAAAAACCTGGCTCCCCCACCTCGACAATCCTTTGCTGATTTCAGGGCCCTGTAGCCTTGAAACCGAACAGCAGGCTTTGGAAACAGCGAAACTGCTTGCCAAAGACAAGCGCGTTTTTGTTTACCGTGGTGGCGTGTGGAAACCACGTACCCGGCCGGGATCGTTCGAAGGAGTTGGCTCAATTGGGCTGAAATGGCTCCAACTAATAAAAAAGGAAACCGGGTTGCCCGTAGGTACTGAAGTGGCCAATGCCCAGCATACCGAAGAGGCGCTAAAAGCAGATCTCGATGTGTTGTGGATTGGCGCACGATCAACCGCCAGTCCGTTTGTGGTGCAGGAAATTGCCAATGTGCTGAAAGGTTCTGACAAGCCGGTTTTAATTAAAAACCCGGTTAACCCTGATGTTCAGTTATGGATGGGCGCCATTGAAAGGGTCTACACTTCCGGCATAAAAAATATTGTAGCCATCCACCGCGGTTTCACTCCTTTCAGTGAAACAAAATACCGCAACTACCCTAACTGGAAAAATGTAATTGAATTGCGCCGGCTCATGCCCAACCTGCCCATTATTTGCGATCCGAGCCATATTGCCGGGAAACGCGAATTCCTGTTCGAGATTGCACAAAAAGCATTTGATATGGGAATGGAAGGCCTGATGCTCGAGTCGCACATCGACCCTTCCTGTGCCCTTAGCGATGCTGCCCAGCAATTAACCCCGGCCGATTTGGGTAAACTACTCGACAGGCTGGTAATTCGTCATGAAGTAGCCGGCAACCCTGAATTTGAAAACCGGCTGGATTTGCTGCGAAGCCGTATCGATTCCATCGATGCAGAATTGCTTGAAATGCTTTCGTCGAGGGTAGCCATTGTGAAACAGATCGGTCAGTATAAAAAGGACCACAACGTTACAGCGCTGCAAATTAACCGCTGGAGCCAGCTTATGGACAACAGGGTTAATCTTGGAAAAAACCTTGAATTAAACGAAGGGTTCGTAAAAACACTGTTTCAGCTCATTCACGAAGATTCAGTGCGGATGCAAACAGA
>JBMCIT010000232.1:0-3191 GCA_048616715.1 Tangfeifania sp.
TGTTTCCCTTTTCCATGGCATTTTTGGCAAACTCGTCGGTTTCGCCCCACACATATTTCACTTCCATTCCCGGAAACTTTTTATCGGTATTGAATATTTTTCCAAATCCGATGGTATGCGAGTTTTCAGCCCCGATAATTCCGATTCGTATATTTTTTTCAGGCTGATCTGCAAATGCAGTTTGGGTTATGATTCCCGGAGCCACCGCAGCTAATGCCGCACCTTTCCCGGTTGTTTTGATGAAATTTCGTCTTGAATTCATTCTGAAAGTTTTAGAGTTTCATTTCCCATCCTTTTTCGTAATCGCGCGACCAGAGCTTTTGCGCTTTTTTGTCGCCGATAATGTGTCCGTTCTCAGGATTGATTTCCAGCGAATGGCCAACGCGTTGGGCAATGTTTCCAAGCTGCACCAGCACCGTGCTTTTGTGCCCCGAATCGATGTCAGCCACCAGTCTTTCTCCCGAAAGAATGTTGTTGAAAAAGTTGCGGATGTGCAGTGAATCGAGGTGACTCGACGGGTTGGCGGCATCGCGCGGATCGATTTCCTTTTTGTCTTTCACTTCTTTGACCACATTATTTTTCAGGTCGTAAACAGTGTATTCATTTCCGCCCGGAATGAAAAGGCTTCCTTTTTCGCCATAAAAAACAACACCAACCGAACTGCCCTCAATGGGTTTTCCGTTGCAGCTCCGGCCTTCCCAACTCATGGAAACGCCTTCCTGAAAATCAAGGTTAATTACCTGTGTGTCGGGTGTTTCCCAATCGTCGGAATAGTGGTAGCGCCCGCCGTTGGAACTTACTTTTACCGGGTAATTCACACCAAAACCCCAACGCAGGAGGTCAATCATGTGGGTGCCGTTGTTCAGCGCTTCGCCGGTTCCCCAGTTCCAGAACCAGTGCCAGTTGTAGTGTACAATGTTGTCTTTGTAGTCCATTCGCGGCGCCGGACCTTGCCACAGTTCCCAGTTGAGCCAGTCGGGAACAGCCACTTTTTTACCCACTCCAATGGGGCCGCGGTTGTTGGTGTACCAACCTTTTCCGAAATAAGGCCGCCCGATGATTCCGTTTTTCAGTTCACGGATTCCTTCCACCACGTTTGGATAGGAACGACGCTGGTTGCCCATTTGCACCGATTTTTTGTAGCGGTTGGCTGCTTCCACCAAAATCTCGCCCTCGCGCGGACTGTGGCTTGCCGGTTTTTCAAGGTAAACATGTTTGCCCGCCTGCATAGCCAGCAGTGCAGCCGGAGCATGCCAGTGGTCGGGCGCGGCAACTACCAGCAGGTCCACATCCTTGCTTTCCAGCGACTTTCGGAAATCTTCAAGTCCCTGTGGCTTTTTGTTTTGCACTTTTTGCACATTGGCCGAACATTTTTCAACGGCACGTGAATCCACATCGCATACATGAATTACTTCGCAGTTTTCCTGGAAGGCGAAGTTTTGTGCCAGTGCATTTCCTCTTGAAAAAACTCCCATCACCGATGCCCGGAGCATGTCGTTTGCGCCCATAATACGCCGGTAACTTTCAGCACTGAACCCGGGAAGCACTCCGCCAACCATCAGACCGGCTGAAATGCCTGCCGATTTTCTGATAAAATCCCTTCTCGAATTGAATTTTTTGTCCATAATGTTCCAGTTTATTGATTGTTTTTTACTCCGTTTTGAAAGTGCCTGTTAAAATTTACATAAAAATCGAGGTTTTCGCGTATGATAATATCCAACGGCACATGCTGAATTTTTGCCGGTTCTTTTTTCCAAATAAAATAATCGAACAGTATTTGAACTGCTCTTTTGCCTTGTTGCACCGGACTTTGGGAGATGATAAAATCAATACCGCCATTTTTCATGTATTCAATGTTATCCGGCACCAAATCGTAACCCACCAACCGGATGTCCAAATCGTGATGGCGGTGAAATTCCGAAATCAGAAAAGCTTTTGAATTGGTAACAAAAACACCTTTTATTGCTGCATTTTTAATGTAGAATTTGGTGAGTTCGCGAAAAACTTCTTCCTTTTTTGTTGACTGAATAGTTATGGTATGGATGGATTTATTTTCTTCCTGACCCTTTTCCCTGAAATAGTTGCCGAATCCTTCCTCCATCCGTTTGAGTGCCGATGCATTTTCAAAACCTTTTACCATATTCACTATAAGAATATCAGCCTTTTCGGGAAGCACTGAATTTAAAAGTCGGCCCGCAATAAAAGCGCTTTGTTTCACATCGGGACCAATGTAGGAAAGGCTTTGCCCGCCTGGAATATCTGCATCGATAAAAATATACGGAATGCCTTTTTCCCTTAGCTTTTCTGTAAAGTTTTTGCTTTCCTCAAGAAACAGAGGGGCAAGCACAACGCCGTTGGGTTCAAGTTCTGCAATTTTACCGGCCTGTTTTGTAAAGCTTTTCTCGTCGAACAGGTCATAAAAAAAGTATTCAGTAATAATTCCGTAATCTTTAAATTGTGCTGCAGCCATTTCCAGTCCATTCAGCGGCATATTCCAGTAATGGCCCGGTGAAGGGGCAGAAGGAATAAGAGTACAAATTGTAAATTGATTTCCAAGTGCAAGGGTACGCGCCAGCATATTCGGATTGAAATTGAGCTTTTCGATAGCTTCCTCAATCTTTTTTCTTTTTTCCGGTGAAACCCGGCCGCGGTTGTGAATGACGCGGTCGATGGTGCCCACCGAAACGTTGGCATACCGGGCTACATCCTGAATGGTTACTTTTTTAGTTCGTTCCACCGATTTTCTTTTTTTAATTTCTTCAAATGTAAGAAAATGAAAATCAATTTCAAACAAAAGTGTGGGCGCACACACAAAAATTTTTCCCGACAAATTTTTCCATTTGTGTTTTACATTGAAAATGAAATATTTATCATTATACCAGAAATTCAAAAAAATGTTACGGAACAGAAAAAATGTGTTCGTACACACCGTTTGAGGGTTAAGCGGATTTTTTGTTTTTTACTGCGGATTACTGAAAACGAATTTTTATCTGGTTTTGAAGAATAAAAATACCGGCAGCGAAAACAGTTTAATAATGAATAAAAAATGTCCTCCATCGAAAATCGGCAGGATAGATTATCTTTGAACCCCTGACGAAATAATGATTTTTGATGCTGATAAATACTTTACTGCTAATTTTTGGTTTGGTTTTGCTCATTAAAAGCGCCGACTGGCTGGTGAGCGGCGCATC
>JBMCIT010000233.1:0-3160 GCA_048616715.1 Tangfeifania sp.
TAACCGGGCAGATTCACACGCACACTCCAACCTTATTATCTTATTTTATTTTTGAAGGGAGACATTATTTCATCTTGCATATTTTCAGTTATCTTTGTCTTTCATTCAAAAAATTATGGCAGAAAAACCTTTAATATTAGTTACCAACGACGATGGAATTCATGCCACCGGTTTGCGCGAACTGGTGGAAGTTATGAAGTTTTTTGGCGAAGTTGCTGTCATCTCCTCCGAGGTATCCATGTCGGGTAAAGGCTGCGGAATTACCGTCGATCACCCGCTGCGTGCTATTCCGGTAGAAAACATTCACGGGGTGCCCACTTTTAAATGCAACGGAACCCCGGTAGACAGTGTTAAGCTGAGTTTTAACAGCCTGTTCGACCGCAAGCCCGACTATGTAGTTTCCGGGATTAACCACGGGGCAAACACTTCCATCAGCATTATTTACAGCGGGACCATGGGAGCTGCCATCGAAGGAAGTTTACATGGTGTACCTTCCATTGGTTTTTCGCTCGATGATTTCACCCCGGGAGCCGATTTTACCAAAGCAAAAATTATTGCAGCAAAAGTATTTCAGAGTGTGCTCGAAAATGGCCTGCCCATGTACACCTGTTTGAATGTGAACGTTCCAAAAGGCAAACCCAAAGGCATAAAAATCTGCCGCCAGACCCACGGAAAATGGGTGGAAGAATTTGAAAAACGCGTCGACCCGCATGGACGCGAATACCACTGGCTGGCGGGTTATTTTCAAAATTTTGAGGAGGAAGACGCTGAAACCGATGTGCATGCACTTAAAAACAACTTTGCATCCATAGTTCCGGTAACCGTTGATATGACCAACTACAAAACACTGAAAGAACTTAAAAGCTGGAAATTTTGAAACGCCGTAAACACAATCCAATGGATTCGGCAGTAACAGGATTCCTGGTTGGTTTTTTAGTGCCTGTTATTGTATTTTTCGCCGTGTTTTTTTTCGGAGAACAAGGCATCTCTTTTAAAAATTATGTGGGAAACCTCTGGCACCTCCACGCCTTGGTAAAACTGGGAAGTTTGTGCGTATTTGCCAACCTGCTGGCATTTTGGGGGTTTATTAAACTAAAATACGACCAATCGGCCCGCGGAGTTTTGGGAGCTACCATCATTTACGCACTGGCAATTTTAATTTCAAAAGCTTTCTAACATGAAGTATTATCTGATAGCGGGCGAGGCTTCTGGCGATTTGCACGGATCGAACCTGATGCTTGAAATTAAAAAGGAGGATACGGAAGCCGGATTTCGCTTTTTCGGGGGCGACTTAATGCAAAAAGCCGGCGGAGATTTGGTAAAACATTACCGCGAAATGGCATTCATGGGAATCGTGAATGTGGTGCTGAACCTGAAAACCATCAACCGAAACCTGGAACTCTGCAAAAAAGATATCCTTCAGTTTCAACCCGATGTGTTGATTTTAATCGACTACCCGGGATTTAACCTACGCATTGCCAAATTTGCAAAAAAACACAACATCAGGGTTTTCTACTATATTTCGCCCAAAGTTTGGGCATGGAAAGAGTACCGCGTGAAAAAAATCCGGGCGTTCGTCGACAAAATGTTTACCATTCTGCCATTCGAAACTGAATTCTATAAAAAACACGGCATCGATGTTCATTACGTGGGGAATCCGCTGCTGGATTCCTTTGCAGCTTTCAGAAAAAAAGCCCTGCCAAAAAATGAATTTCTTGAAAAAAATAACCTCGATGAACGACCGGTTGTGGCCCTGCTTGCCGGAAGCCGGGTGCAGGAGATAAAAAAAACGCTGCCGCTAATGGTAAAAATTGCCGGGTTTTACCCGGGCTTTCAGTTTGTGGTGGCTGGTGTAAAAAGTATTGATGAACAATTGTACCATACTTTTTTAACCCATTCAGAAGTAAAAATAATTTACGACCAAACCTACGATTTGCTGAACAACGCACACACGGCGCTGGTTGCATCAGGAACAGCGGCATTGGAAACTGCACTGTTTAATGTACCGCAAACGGTAATTTACAAAGTGGAAGGCGGCTGGGTGGTCGATTTCATTATGCGCAATTTTGTGTTCGACATGGCTGGCGTTTCGCTACCGAACATTATTATGAACCGCGAAATTGTGCGGGAATACATCCAGGTAAAAATGACCCTGAAAAATGTAAAAAACGAAATGGACAAATTGCTGTACAATGAGCAATACCGTAACAAAATATTGGAAGATTATTCGCGTTTGGAACAACTGATGGGAGAACCCGGCTGCTCAAAACATGCCGCAAAAATAATGGTGCAACTATTAAGAAGCTAAAAAAGGATTACAAAGCATGTTTACACTGTTCAAAAAAGAGATAAAAACATTTTTAGGATCGCTGATTGGATACCTCGCAGTGCTGGTTTTCCTGTTGGTCACCGGACTTTTTTTGTGGGTTTTTCCCGGCGAGTATAACATCCCCGACAACGGATATGCCACGCTCGAAGGACTTTTTTCGCTGGCTCCGTGGCTATACCTTTTCCTGGTGCCCGCCATTACCATGCGCTTTTTTGCCGATGAAAAACGAAGCGGCACCATCGAAATCCTTCTCACCCGCCCCATTGGCGATTTCAAACTGGTTTTTGCAAAATTTATGGCGGCGCTGGTACTGGTTATTTTTTCGCTGCTTCCTACGCTGCTCTACTTTTTATCGGTTTACCTGCTCGGAAATCCGGTGGGAAGTATCGATGCCGGGGCCACCTGGGGCTCATTTATCGGCCTGTTTTTCCTGGCAGCTATTTATGTGGCCATCGGAATTTTTGCTTCTTCGCTAACTGACAACCAGATTGTTTCATTCATTCTTGCCCTTGTACTTTCTTTTATTTTTTACCTTGGATTTGATTTTATTGCCAGCGCAAACATTCCTTATTTGCTCGAAGAATTGTTTTCATGGATGAGTATCAACAATCATTACATGTCCATTTCGAGGGGCGTGGTCGACTTCCGCGATCTCATCTATTTCACAGGAATGGCCTTTGTTTTTATGTGGCTCACCACCGGTTTTATCCGGAAATCGAAATGGAACCGTAAAACATTTCGAAAAAAAACCGGTTGGCTGTTTATATTTCTATCGGCAGTTTTCTTTATTTCCGGGAGTTTTATGTACCGCATCGACCTGACTTCCGATAA
>JBMCIT010000234.1:0-3137 GCA_048616715.1 Tangfeifania sp.
CGCTTTTTTGTAATTTTACGATAAATCAAAATTAAATACTGCCAGGATGAAACTTTTTACAACAAAACAAATTGCCGGAATAGATAAATATACAATTGAGAATGAGCCCATTTCTGATTTGGACCTGATGGAGAGGGCTTCCCTGCAGGTAACCAACTGGCTGGTGCAGCATTTTTCTACCGAAGAGCGTATGCTGTTTTTTGTGGGGCCGGGTAACAATGGAGGCGATGCACTTGCCATTGCCCGTCAAATGGCCAACCTCGATTTTCAGTGCGAAGTTTTTATGATGGATCTC
The DNA here is from genome assembly GCA_048616715.1 of Tangfeifania sp. GTDB lineage: Bacteria > Bacteroidota > Bacteroidia > Bacteroidales > Prolixibacteraceae > Tangfeifania. Next base: position 296 of record JBMCIT010000234.1, read on the forward strand.
GGCAAAGAATTGAAAGGATCGCCAAAAACCAACTGGCAGCGGCTCGAAGAGCAGGGCCGTGTAAAGTTGTCGAAGATTGCACAAATCAGCGAATTCCCGGAAACCAATTTTTCAGATGTTATAATCGATGGTTTGTTTGGTTCCGGCCTTACCCGTCCGCTGGAAGGATTGCCGGCCGAAATCGTTCAGAAAATAAATAAACTGCAAAATACAGTAATCGCAATCGATATCCCCAGCGGATTAATGGGAGAAGACAATTCAGAAAATACTTTTGAAACCGTTTTAAAAGCTGATTTTACACTCACTTTTCAGTTTCCGAAAATCAGTTTCTTGTTTGCAGAACACGAACAATTTACCGGAAAATGGGAAGTTTTGCCCATCGGGTTGCATCCCGATGGAATTGAAAAAACACCTTCGGACAGGATTTTTATTGAAAAGGCTGAAGTTCAGAAAATGATCCCTTTGCGCTCAAAATTTTCGCACAAAGGAACGTTTGGCCATGCGCTGCTGATTGCCGGCAGTTTCGGAAAAATGGGGGCAACAGTGCTGGCTTCAAAAGGATGCCTGAGGGCCGGAACCGGTTTGCTCACTGCACATGTTCCGCGGCTGGGGTATTCAATAATTCAAACGGCAGTGCCCGAGGCAATGGTCAGCATCGATCCGCACGATTCGATGTTTACTGAATTTCCGGATGTGTCGCAGTTTTCTGCCATCGGAATCGGCCCGGGAATCGGTTTGAAACATAACTCACAAAAGGCGCTCCATGAACTGATTGAAAAAACAGAAATCCCCATGGTTTTGGATGCCGACGCACTTAATATTCTTTCGGAAAATAAAGAATGGCTTAAGAAATTGCCTGCCAATTCCATTCTCACCCCGCATCCGGGAGAGTTCCGCCGACTGGCCGGTAAATCTGAAAATTCATGGGAGCAGCTCGAAAAACAACGGCAAATGGCCAAAGATTACAATGTTATCGTTTTGCTGAAAGGCGCATTCAGCGCAATTGCCACACCCGGGGGCAAGGTTTATTTTAATTCTGCCGGCAACCCGGGAATGGCCACTGCCGGCAGCGGCGATACGCTCACCGGAATTATCCTCGGGCTGCTGGCTCAGCAAATTTCTCCGGAAGATGCGGTTGTTGCTGCGGTGTATCTTCACGGACGGGCCGGTGATTTGGCTGCAGCCAAAAAATCGGAACCTGCATTAATTGCCGGAGATATTTCTGATTTTCTGGGCGAAGCTTTTCTCGATCTGAAATAATTCCCCGATTGTGCTACTGAGGTGGCTTTGCATTGGGAATAGAAATGAAAAAGACGGAACCTTTATTTAGTTCCGATTCGAGACGGATTTCTCCGTTTAACATTTCGGTATATGCCCTGGATATGGAAAGCCCGAGCCCCGAACCTTCAAATCCACGGTTATGCGATGATTCGGCCTGTACAAAGTGACCAAAAACTGCTTCCTGTTTATCGGTTGCAATACCTTTGCCGGTATCTTTTACATAAAACTTTGCCTCTTTTCCATCGAAACTGTAACCAATTGTAATGCTTCCTTTCGATGTGAATTTCAAGGCATTTTTAATCAGGTTTATTAAAATCGAATTGAGCTTGTATGGGTCGCTGTAAAAAGGTTGCCCGGAAACAATTCCTTCTTGTTTTACCGTAATTTTCAGCTTTTTCTGTTTGGCTTCAGGAAGGAAAAAGTTGAATAAATCGGTTACCAATTGATTTATATCCACCTCAGCAATATCTACCGATTCAATACCGGCTTCAATTTTCGATACATCGATAATGTTGTTGATGGTTGATAACATCCGTTCGCCACTTTGCTCGATTATTTTTATGTATTGTTGCCTCTCTTCTGCAGAATTTTCCGGAGATTTCAGCAACTCTGCAAACCCGAGAATTCCATTCATCGGAGTTCTGATTTCGTGGCTCATGTTTGCCAAAAATGCCGATTTCATCCGGTCGCTTTCTTCCGCTTTTATTTTTTGGAGTTCGAGTTCTTTCATTATTTCCGAGTTCAGGTTTAGCTGGTTCCTGAGGTCGAGGGTTTTGGCGCGAACACGTTTTTGAAGAATTTGATTTGCTGTTACCAGCAGCAAAAATAAAATTCCTGCAATCAATCCAGCTATTAAAATGTACCTCGAATAGTATTTCCGGTCGCGGGGGATTTGCCTGTACTCTTCTATCCATTTATCGTAAATCCGTTGATACTCTCCGTTTGAAATAATAATTTCCAGCCCGTTGTTAATTGTTTGGGCAAGTTCAGGGTTGTTTGGCGAGATTTTAAATCCCATACTTCGCTCGAGTACCCTGTTTGGGGTAGAATGGATATAATCTTTCCCTGCTTTTTTTGCATAATAAATACCGGCTGTTTTTTGCGAAATGGCACACAAAACGTCTTCGCGGTCAAGTGCCTCCATTAATTCGTTGTAGTTTGCTACGTAAAGGAATTTTGCATTGGGGTTTATCGAGCGAATATAATAGGTAAGGACTTCATTTTCCCAAAGAGCAACCATTGGCCTGCCGGTTGTTCGTATGTTTTCGGCCGAAAATTCTTTATGATGTTTGCTGTTGTACAAAAAACAGTGCGAAGTATGAATTACCGAACGGCTGTAAAGGTACTCCGTATTTGGTGTTCCCGGGTAATGGGCCCCCGCAATGGCATCAATCTGATCATTTTCAAGGGCTTTATTTATATTGGTCCATGAATCGCAAATAATGTTAATATCGAGCTGGTACAAATTGGAAATGGCTTCTAAAATTTCAACATTGAAACCAACCGGTTTCCCTTCCTGATCAATAAAATTATAAGGTGGATAATTATCGCTCAGGCCAAT
>JBMCIT010000235.1:0-3134 GCA_048616715.1 Tangfeifania sp.
ATTTCGGTGGAAAGCGGTATTCCGCCGTTCAGGGGGAAGCACGGATTGTGGAACCGTTACAATCCGGAAGTGCTCGATTTGGGATTTTATCTTGAAGATCCGGCACATAGCTGGAAATACATCCGGGAAATATTTTACGATTTCTTTGCCGATGCCAAACCCAACGATGCCCACCTGGTTTTGGCAGAAATGGAAAAAAAGGGATTGTTGCAGGCAATTGTTACCCAAAACATCGACAACCTGCATCAGGAAGCCGGAAGCAAAACGGTACACGAGTTTCACGGGAATTCCAAAAAACTGAAATGCCTGAAATGCGGAAAAATCTTTCATGCAAATGATATTGATTTCGAAAATATTCCACCTAAATGCGACGAAGACGGCGAAGTTTTAAAACCCGATTTTATTTTCTTTGGTGAAGGGATTCCCCGAAAAGCTTATGAAGATTCGTTTGCCGATGCCGAAAAAGCAGAAGTTTGCATCATTGTTGGTTCAACCGGCGAAGTAACACCGGCTTCGTTTGTTCCGCGGACGGCCAAACAAAACGGGGCGACAATCATTGAAATCAATCCGCAGGAATCGATGTTCACCAATTACATTACTGATATTCATCTGAAGGGAAAAGCGAGTGACGTGCTGAATGCATTGGGCAAAGAGTTGTTTTAACGGCTTTTTTAGCCGGTTGTTAAAATTTTCTTTAGTTTCATTTTTATGTGTTTTTTTCTGATGTAACTCAATTCCCCGATAATGCTGTCAACTTCAAAATTTCTGTCGCCATAGCGCCGAATCAACCTTTTCCAGTTGCCTTTCCAGGTTAAATTGTGCCTCAGGTCGGTGGAGGTGATTACCCGTTTTTTCAATATTGGAACGCCCCTGGCAATTGTTTCTGCATACAGTTTGGTGGGTACATTTACCGGTTTTCCGTTTTTGTATTTCAGCGAATATTCCTTGCTGTTCAGGTAGGCTTTGCAGGTTAAATTTTTGTGAATCAGGAATTGCGTGAGACCAATTTCCCAGTTGATTATGATTTTCTTTTTTAAACGGCTTGTATTTTTTTCGGTAAACAGTTCTTCAAAATTTATATGACTGAAAAATTCAGGAAGCAATTCAACTGCATTTTTGTTGAAAACAATAAAATGGCTTTGAAGATGGTAGTTATTTTGATGGGTGGAGTAGGTTGGCTTTTGATAAGAATCAACAAGTCCCCAAAAATCAACCTGCTGATTTTCTCCCCAGTCAAACAGAAATTTCAGACTGCCAAAAACAACATTCGAATCATTGACACATGCAATCTGGTCGTAGTTTTTGTAATTAATTTTTTGAAAGCCCTTGTAAAACATTCCAAAATCGTAACCTTCGTTTTCAACCAGCATCAAACTGATATTAAGCGATTCAACTGTTTTGGCATTTTTAATTTTCCGTGAATTTGTAATTAGCAGAATTTCATCAAAATAGTTTTTCAGTTCTTTTAAATAAACCAAAACATAAACCGGAATATAATCTTCATCAAAATAATGTGAAAAAATACAAATGTTATTTCCGGTGAAGCTGCCTGATGCTGCCATTTTTTTTTGACTGATGGTTGTTTATTATAATCTTCAAATATAATTCTTTCTGAAGAATGAAAGGACATTTACGGTTTTACGTTCAGCAATTACCTTATATTTGGAAACTTAACTGTTGAAAATATATGAAGAAACGTAAGTATTATGAGAGCAGCCGTTCCGAAATGCTTCAGTTTATTGGCAGGCGTCCGGTTAAAGCAATTGAATTTGGCTGCGGTCATGGCGAATTCCTTAAAAGTTTGCAGGCAAAATATAACTGTGAGACCTGGGGAGTTGATATGGATGAACAATCAGTGAAAATTGCCAGGAAAAATGTTGACAACGTTTTGCATGGCAATGCTTACAAGAAGATAGGGGAGCTGCCGGAAAACTATTTCGATTATATTATCTGCAACGATTTTATCGAACACCTTCATTCGCCTGAGTTATTCTTTAATAAGCTCAGAAAAAACCTTACTGATGATGCAGTTTTAATATGTTCTTTACCCAACATCAGGTACTGGCGGCAATTTTTGAAATATTTCTTTCTGAAAGACTGGAAATACCGGGACAGCGGAATTCTCGACCGTACCCACATGCGGTTTTTTACCAAAAAAAGCATGAAGCGGTCCATAAAAGAGTGGGGGTTCGAAATTGAAAAAGTGAAGGGAATCAATCCTGTTAAAACCCCTTTCTTTTATTTTTTCAATTTGCTTACCCTAAATTTTATAGGTGATATGCGCTGTATGCAGTACGGTTTTCGTGCGCGGTTGAATAAACCATAAAAGTTCTTGTATTTCCGGATTCGCAAAAAACCGGCTAAACTGCTATATTTGCGGGGTAATTATTAAATCCAGAGAAAATGAAATTACTTGATGGAAAAACAGCAATTATTACCGGCGCTTCGCGGGGTATTGGAAAAGCCATTGCCGTAAGGTTTGCCCAGGAAGGCTGCAACGTGGCATTTACCGACTTGTTTGAAGATGAAAACATGAAAAATACCGAAGCTGAACTTCAGGCACTTGGCGTAAAAGCCAAAGGTTATGCCTCGGATGCCAGTAATTTTGAAGATACTGACAGAGTTGTAAACGAGATAGTAAAAGAATTCGGACAAATAGATGCTTTGGTTAACAATGCCGGAATTACAAAAGATACCCTGCTGATGCGCATGACAGAAGAACAGTGGGATGCCGTAATTAATGTAAACCTGAAATCGGTTTTCAATTTTACAAAAGCTGCCCAGCGGACGATGCTGAAACAACGTTCAGGTTCCATTATTAACCTCAGCTCTGTAGTTGGTGTAAGCGGAAACGCAGGGCAGAGCAACTACGCGGCATCCAAAGCCGGAATCATCGGGTTTACCAAGTCGGTTGCCCGCGAACTGGGTTCCCGCGGCGTGCGTTCAAATGCCATCGCACCGGGTTTTATCATTACTGAAATGACAGGAAAAATCCCGGAAGATGCACGCAAAGCATGGGAAGCTTCCATTCCGCTAAAACGTGGCGGAACCCCCGAAGAAGTGGCAGGTGTGGCCCTGTTTCTTGCATCCGATTTGTCGTCGTATGTCAGCGGGCAGGTTATCCAGGTTTGTGG
>JBMCIT010000236.1:0-3125 GCA_048616715.1 Tangfeifania sp.
TATTCGGGTGCGTTTTTTATTGTTTCTTTTGGCAGGTTAATAACTGCTTCTTTTTCAAAATAGCTGATTTCGCTAATTATTTCAACCGGGAGCATCACATCTTTGCCCCATGGCACTATGTTTTTTGTACTGATGATAACGTACACAATTGTCCACTCTTCGTCGTCGATAATAAGATCGTCGATGTGCCCGAAACGCTCATCGATGGCATTGATGTAGTAGTTTCTTATCTCGTTAAAACTCCGAAGGTTGGTGTTTAAATCTTCTTCGTCGGTTATTTTTTTGGGAGCTTTAAACGGATTGTTGGGGTCGAACATCGAATCGCGGCCTGCGTACGTAGCTACTGTTTCGGGCCAGTAGGGCTTAATTTCGTAATGATGCAGTAAATTGGTTTCATATTTTCGTGAAACCGGCAAATCGAAATCCAGATCGGGTGAATTTTTTATCATCTCTACGGTTAACTGAACCGGAAAATTTTTTTCGTCCCAGTTGGGTTCGCCAAAAAATTCTTTTGGAATCAGCACCCTTTTGTTTTTAAAAATGTTTCCAAGTTCAACTTCCACATATCGAACGGTCCACTCTTCCTCATCGAAGAGAAAATTTTTTACTTTTCCCTTTTCTCCGTCGATTGCCTGTAATGCGTATCCTTTTAATTCTTTTAAACTTCGTTTCATAATTGTTCTTTTTAAAATAAGTAGGTTTTTATGCCAAGGGTAATTACAAAATTGTGCCAGAATCAGGCCATTGTTTTTTATTGCATTGAAATACAGGGGATTAGGCACTGGTTTTCAACAAAAACTTGTTTTGCCTGAAAACCGGAATGTGGAGAAATTGGGTCGTTTTGTAGAGTAACTTCACATGCGGCGCCGGCAACACACTTTTGCGGCAATTTTCCGGAATTATTTCCGGAAACAAACCAGGAGCGGAACATCAACGTGTTTCATAATTTTTGTGGCGGCGTCGTCTTTAAATATACTTTCAACCGGGTTTTGTTTTTTCCTGAAAAGCATTACTAAATCCGGCTTGTTCCGGTACACAAATTTTGTAACGGTTTCAGCAAAATTTTTTCCTTCCAGCACATTGGTTTTTATTGTTGTGGAGAGAAATGTTTTTTTTACATTTTTTTTCCATGATTCGCTTTTCAATTCCATTTCAAGGTAGCTTTTACTGTCGGTAACGCTTACCACATTTATAAACGGCTCAAACCTGTCAATTACAAATTTAACGTCGGCAAACTGGGTTAGGTCTTCGTGTTCAAAGTCAACAGGTAATACTATCTTTTCAAAATCTTTGTATTCTTTCCCGGGAGGAACAATTACAGCAATGGCCCCGGCTGTTTTCAGCACACTTAAAATTTCATCGGGCGACTGAAAAATGGTTCCGTCGGGTTCGGCGCTTATCACAAAAATTGTAGTTTCTTCCTCACTATTTCTTTTTATAATTTCGTCTTCCACGGTATTTTTAACAATCACGCGGTTTACTTTTAGCGGGTAGTTTAAACGTGATGCTTCAGCGCTTAATATTTTATCCATTTTTTTCTCGGACAGACCTTCTTCCCGCTCCAAAATTTCTTTTTGTGAGAGTTTGCTGCCCGGTGTTATCGACTGTGAATCAGAAATCTGGCTGTATTTTCCTTGCCGCATCCTTGAATCGATGATGTGTAAAACATCGGTTTCCGTTTCAAAAGCCCGTCCAACACGCAATCCGAAAGGAATTATTGTTTCCGCTTCACTGTTAATGTCACTAATAATTATTGTTCTCATATTAATATCCTATTATCGTTTTTTTATTTTTTCATGAATGTATGCGCCGGATGCCCGTAAAACATTTCGGCAGCTTCCATAATGGTTTCCGAAAGTGTGGGGTGGGGGTGAATGGTCATTGCCACATCCTCGGCCGTGGCAGCCATTTCAATGGCCAGGGCCAGTTCGGCAATCATATCGCCGGCATTTTTTCCCACGATTCCTGCCCCCAGAATCCGTTCGTTTTCAGGATGGACAAGCAGTTTGGTAAAACCGCTGTTTTCATTCATGGCAACCGCACGGCCCGATGCCGGCCACGGGAATTTGACCACTTTGTAACCGATGTTTTTTTCTTTGGCTTCCTTTTCGCTCAGTCCACAGGTGGCAATTTCAGGTTCGGTATAAATTACAGCAGGAATAGCTTTTGCATCGTTGGCTGCTTTTTTCCCGGCAATTACTTCGGCTGCCACGCGGCCTTCGTAGCTGGCTTTATGCGCCAGCAAAGGCGGCCCGGCCACATCGCCAATGGCAAATATGTTTTTTTCGGAAGTTTGCTGCCGGTTGTTCACTTTTATAAATCCTTTATCATCGAGTTCAACCGGGGTATTTTCCAGGCCCAGGTTTTGGGTATTTGGTTTTTGCCCAATTGAAACCAGCACTTTATCGAACTGTTTACTGAATTTTTTACCTTCTTTTTCTTCAAATTCCACTTTCAGTTTTTCTCCTTTTTTGCTGATGTTCGTTACTTTGGTTTCGAAGAAAACATCTTTAAACGCCACTTTATTTGCCTTTTTGTAAGTGGCTATCAAATCTTTGTCCATGCCCGGCATAAAATCATCCGTCATTTCCACTATTGAAATTTCGGTGTTCAACGCCCGGTAAATGGTGGCCATTTCCAGGCCGATGTAACCTCCGCCAACCACCAGCATTTTTCCGGGAATGTCTTTTAAATCAAGCGAAGCCGCAGAGTTCATGATTCGCGGATCGTCTGTTTTTATGTTGGGAAGCTGAATGGGACTGGCGCCGGTAGCGATAATCACATTCCCGAAGCTGATCTTTTTTTTGCCTTCATCGGCCAAATCAACTTCCAGAGTTTTCGAGTCGAGGAATTTTGCCGTTCCTTTCATGTAAGTAATTTTATGCGCTTTCACCAGTTGTCCTAAACCGCCGGTGAGCTTTTTTACCACCTTGTCTTTCCAGTTTCTGATTTTATCCACATCCACTTCAGCCGATGTGAATTTTATCCCCATATCGGAAGCTTCTTCCGCATCTTTTTTGATTTTTGAAAGATGAAGCAATGCTTTCGTAGGAATGCATCCACGGTAAAGACACACTCCCCCCGGGTTAATTTCCGGGTCGATGAGGGTAACTTCCAAACCAAGG
>JBMCIT010000237.1:0-3117 GCA_048616715.1 Tangfeifania sp.
TTAACGGAAAATTAAAAGAAGGAATTAACATGTCAGGACACAGCAAATGGTCGACAATAAAACGGAAAAAAGGGGCACTGGATGCCAAACGTTCCAAAATGTTTTCGAAGCTTTCGAAAGAAATTACAGTAGCCGCAAAACTGGGCGGGGCAGACATTGAAGCAAATTCGCGGCTGCGCCTCGCGGTTCAGAATGCCAAAGGACAGAACATGCCAAAAGATGTGATTGAGAGGGCAATTAACAAAGCCGAAAAAGATACTTCCAGTTTTGAAGAAATGACTTTTGAAGGCTACGGGCCAGGCGGAATCGCTATTTTTGTGGAGTGCCTTTCCGACAATAACAACCGTACGGTGGGAAGTGTGCGCTCGGCATTTACCAAATATAACGGGCACCTCGGAACAAATGGCTCCGTTTCGTTTCTTTTCGATACCAAAGGAATTTTTGTGGTTCCGGTAACCGGTAAAATCGACATGGAAGAATTTGAACTCGAAATGATTGATGCGGGGGCCGAAGAGTTGGAAGAAAACGAGGGGTTTATCGAAATAACTTCAGCTCTCGAAGATTTTGGCAACGTGTCGAAAAAACTGGACGAGCTGGGTATTGAAACCGAAAGCCAGGGGCTGCAACGGATTCCTGCTACTACGGTTGCGCTCGGGGTGGAGGACGCAAAAACGGTGTTGCGGCTGGTCGACAGGCTGGAGGAAGATGACGATGTGCAGAATGTTTACCACAACCTCGAATTTACGCCCGATCTGGAAGAAGCACTCAGGCACGATTAGTTTTTTTATCGACAGAAAGTGTTGCCGGTTGCAGGTTTGAAATCTACGCGTTCAAATGAAAATACAATGTGCGGTGGAAAAATCCGTTATCGGATTAATGGTTTTTAGTTTATATTTGCACTCTTAACTGACAGGAATGATGAGGACTCTTTTTTTATTCATCACAGGTTTGTTTATTATTCAACTTACCCATGCGCAGGCGGAGTTTCCTTTTGAACTTACGGCTGACACCGTTAGCACTGAAGCAGACAGTGTTTCAATTTCTATTCTCGAGGATTTGGATGTTGATCAGGACCCGCGGGTGAAAAAAATGTTACAGTGGCACATTCAGGACAATCAGAAAATGGACGGGATGGAAGGTTTTCGCATCGAAATATTTTCGAGCTCAGCACTGAATGCCAAAGAACGGGCACTGAATAAAAAAGTGGAATTCATGTCGGAATACCCCGATGCCAACGTACATGTGAAATTTAGCGCACCGGTATTTAAGGTGCGTGTCGGCGATTTCAGAACCAAAAAAGAAGCGCTGGGAACTTATAAAAAAATACAGAAGGATTACCCCGGAGCGTTTATCGTCCCGGATATCATAAATTTTCCGGTGCTGAAAACAGAAAAATATGAGCGACCAGATTAAACACGAATGCGGAATTGCATTGATCCGCTTACTTAAACCCCTGTCGTATTACAAAAAAAAATACGGAACCTGGAAATATGGTCTCAACAAACTGTACCTGCTGATGGAAAAGCAGCATAACCGCGGGCAGGACGGGGCCGGCGCAGTTTGCGTGAAAGACCATCTCGAACCCGGAAGTGCATACATTCACCGGTATCGCTCCATTCAGGCCAATCCCATCAAAGATATATTCGACCGGATAAACAAACCTCTGAAAAAAGCCATCCGCAAAGGAACTGATGTGGATAACTGCGACTGGGCATATCAGCATTTTTCGTTTGCCGGCGAACTCTATCTCGGCCATTTGAGATACGGAACATTTGGAAAAAACAGCATAGACTTTGTTCATCCTGTAATGCGGCAAAATAACTGGAAATCGAGAAACCTGGCGCTGGCCGGAAATTTTAACCTCACAAATACCGATGAACTTTTTAAAGTGCTGGTCAATCTCGGGCAGCACCCGAAAGCCTATACCGATACAGTTACGGCGCTGGAAAAAGTGGGGCATTTTCTCGATGAGGAAAACCAGTTGCTTTTCAGAAAATATAAAAATGAAGGCTACCGGAATAATGAAATATCACCTCTGATTGAAGAAAATCTGGATATTCAGAATATTCTGGAACGTGCCACAAAAGACTGGGACGGTGGTTATGCCATGGCCGGATTAATCGGGCACGGCGATGCATTTGTGGTGCGCGACCCGTGGGGAATCCGGCCGGCGCATTATTACCGCGATGATGAAATAATAGTGGTGGCTTCCGAGCGTCCGGTGATCCAAACTGCCCTGAATGTGCAATGGGACCAGGTACATGAAATCAATCCGGGCGAGGCGCTCATTGTTAAAAAGAAAGGCGAGGTACAAACCAAAATGATTCGTCCGCCGCATAAAAGGACTTCGTGTTCTTTTGAGCGCATCTACTTTTCAAGGGGCAGCGACCGGAATATATACAACGAACGAAAAGATTTGGGACGCCTGCTCAGTACCAAGATTCTGGAAAGTGTTGATTACGATTTTGAAAATACCGTTTTTTCATACATCCCCAATACCTCTGAAACTGCTTTCTACGGAATGATGGAAGGAATCAGGAGTTACCTGACCGATTGGAAAATTGAGGAACTGAAAAAGAAGAACGGTACACTCACCGATGAGCAAATAAAGGAAGTAATTTCGTTTGAGCCCCGGGTGGAAAAAATTGCCATTAAAGACGTGAAAATGCGGACGTTTATTGCCGACGATGCCAGTCGCGAAGATTTGGTTGCACACGTTTACGATGTTACCTACGGTGTAATTCGGACCGATAAAGATACCCTCGTTGTGCTCGACGATTCCATTGTTAGGGGTACAACGCTGAAAAACAGTATTCTGAGAATTCTGGGCCGGTTGCACCCGAAAAAAATAATTGTGGTTTCTTCGGCGCCGCAAATCCGCTACCCCGATTGTTACGGAATAGACATGGCGCAGCTCGAAAAATTTATAGCTTTCAATGCGGCCATTGCACTTCTGAAGGATACCGGCCAGGAATCAGTTATCCAGGAAGTTTATCAAAAATGCAAGGAGCAGGAGAACCTGCCCAAAGAGGAGATGGTAAATTATGTGCGCGAGATTTACCGCCCGTTTACTGCCGAACAGGTTTCAGCAAAAATTGCCGAATTGCTCAAACCCGA
>JBMCIT010000238.1:0-3113 GCA_048616715.1 Tangfeifania sp.
CCTTCATCAACAGCATCGCCAATCCAGCTCACATTTTCTTTATAAAAACCATGGTAAATCATGGGGTAAACGGCGTCCAGGTTCCAGCGGGTCCAGTCCTGGCGGACGATCCGGCGTGCCACCTCAGGTGTGGGAAAAACAGCGGCAGTGATGGGTTTGTTGTATTTTTCGCGGGCTAAACCGGCAAGCCGGTTTACAACTGCTGTAACCTGGTCGTACCGGTAATTTCTCCACGAAATGCTTTGGCCTGGGAATTCTATTTCCAGCGGATCTTTTCCGTGTGCTTTTTTGAATTTGCTGCGGCAAACGTCGCAGTAGCAAAAATCGTATTCGGGCAATTCCTTTGTCTGTTCTATTCCGTATTTGTCCCAAAGATTAACAGGAAGAATAACATCGGAATAGCGGACGTAATCGAGGTGAATTCCGTCAACATATTCATTGTCAAGAATATCTGAAACCTGCTTTTCGAGGTAGTCAGCCACCTCGGGCCGCGACGGGCACAGCCAGCGGTAATATCCCACATACGGAGGATTGGTAGCACACGACTCTCCGGTGCGGCTGATGGCATACCATTCGGGATGACTTTCGAGCAACGACTTTTCTCCCCGGTTCATGGTCCACATCCAGCGATGGGTTTCCATCCCCGATTCTTTAGCCACGCGAAAATGTTTTTCGCTGTCGCTTTCAAAAAACACCCCCCTGATTCCTGCCTTGTAAAAACGTTCGTACTTTTGTTTCAGGGCTTCTTTTGAATCCTGTTTGTTGGGACGTTCCCAATACCAGTGTTTCAGGCTGTTTGTTTTTCCGGTTTGCTGCCACTCTTTTGCTGAAGAAGAACGGGCTGCAAGCAGTCCTGCCCCGGCAAGCAACGATGTTTTAATGAAATCCCTTTTTTTCATGTTTTATCGGTTTTTAGATGTTCTGATTCGTCCGTTGTTATTTATTGACAATGTTATCCCGTCATTGGTTTTGGCAATAACTGTAAATTGATAATCTGTCGCCTGAAGTCCGATTTCCAGTGTCCTGTTTTCATCGGTTTCGATAGTTTCAGCTTCTGACAACTCTTCAAGTGAGCCTGCAAATCTCCCGTTTTTATGGCGGAAATGATGTTGTTTATAATATATTCGCCAAAGATGGTCGCGCAGCTTTTTATCCTCAGGTTCAGTAAATTTTGGAGAAGGACCGGGCTTCTGATCTGAAAACTGCAGGAATCCCCATCTTTCAGGATAATGCATGTTCACAATTCCGATGGGGCTCCAAACCCAATTGTCTTCCCGGATCAGGCGACCTGTTTCCTCATCTTTTTTTCGTTGATATTTGCCATCGATGATTTCGGTTTGCCACTGTACCCTCGAAAAATTTATTCGCCAGGTATCTCCGTCTTCCGGAACCCTGGTATGGATAGTTATCCGCAAATCTTTAAATGGGATGGCCACTTCGAGTGTCCATTTTTTGTCTTGGTCATTTGGATTATTTAGCGTTCCGTCGATTGAAACCGCCGATTGAATTCCCTGTGAGTTCCACGAAATCAAAGGAATTCCGCCGTTCCGGTAGGGTTTTGTCATGAACAGATCGAACAGGGTATTTTGTGCATTGAATTCAAATTCAAAATAATTGTGTGTATCGCCATCCGGATCGATAAAAATTTCAAAATCGTTTTCGTGGTACACAATTTTGTCGTGTTCCTCATAATAACCCCAAACATGTGGTTCTTCCATTTCCACAAAGAAGTAAATGTTTTCTTCATCCCAGAGCATTTTCATTCTTGTTTGGTAAGTGGGAAGCGGTTTGGCTGAGCCTTCGATATCGATAAATGTTTCAGTCCATTCGGCAGCTTGCCAGGCTTGTTCCCGGGCAAGTCCGTCAACCGTAATTTCTTTATCGGTTCGGTGGATTACATAATGACGCTCAGGAATAAAAAGATGTTCAAATGTTGGCCAGCCTGATTGTGCATTTACCACCATGGGAAAAACCAAAACCCCAAACAGCAGAATTTTTGCGATATGCTTTCTCATATTTTAATCTCCAAAAACTAAATTTTCATTATTTTTAAATGCCTTTTAAAGCCATTCATTTACCTGTTCAAAAAATGCAAAGTTATTGAAAATATTAATTTTTAGAACTTACTTTTTAAAAAATATTAATAATTCGAAATTAATTTTGAATTATGAAAATAATGAAGTTGTTTGCATTTGTTTAAAATATTTTCTTTTACTTTTACTTTCAAAAGCAGACTAATCTGAAATTCAAATTAAAATAAAATCAAAATGCGTACACTTTTAAATTTTTCTAAAATCTTTTTGTTGGCTTCAGTCGTTTTTGTGTCGGCTTGTAACTCAAAACCGAAATCACAAGAAAGCGATGAAAAATCGGCAACAGCGGAGACCGAAGAAAACTGGATTCAGTTATTCAATGGGAAAGACTTAAATGACTGGCAGATAAAATTTACCGGTTTTGAGCTGGGAGAAAATTACAACAACACTTTCAGGGTTGAGGACGGCCTTTTGAGGGTGCGTTACGATGAGTGGGATGAATGGGGAGCTGAGTTTGGCCATATTTTTTACAAAGATGAATTTTCGCATTACCGGTTGCGGGTGGAGTACCGTTTTGTTGATGAGCAGGTTAAAGGCGGTCCAGGCTGGGCGTTCCGTAATAACGGATTGATGTTGCACGGCCAGCCGGCCGAAACCATGGAAATTGACCAGGAGTTTCCTACTTCCATCGAGGTGCAGTTGCTCGGAGGAAATGGCACCGACGAGCGTTCGACCATGAATCTTTGTACCCCGGGGACCAATGTAGTGATGGATGGCGAACTGGTTGAGCAACACTGCATGACTTCAAATTCGGATACTTACCACGGCGACCAGTGGGTGACGGTTGAGGTGGAAGTTCGCGGAGGTGAAATTATCCGGCATTTTGTTGAAGGCGAAGAAGTGATGCAGTACGAAAAACCCCAGCTCGATCCACGCGATCAATATTACGATAAAATGTTGACAATATATGGCGACCAACTAATTACCGGAGGAACCATTTCCTTACAGGCCGAAAGTCATCCGACTGATTTTCGGAAAATTGAATTATTAGTCCTTGAGGAATAAATATTCAGCAGAAAA
>JBMCIT010000239.1:0-3106 GCA_048616715.1 Tangfeifania sp.
TGTATCAGTTTTGAAAAGATGGATTCCCCAGCAATTTAAGCATTCTGACATGCTGGCCTACCGCCCCGAAAAAAGTTTTGTTCACATGATAGGGCATCCCGAATTCTTTTGCCTTTTGCTGCACAATTGCCGACAAATTACGATAATGGATATGGCTGATGTTGGGAAACAAATGGTGCTCTACCTGGTGGTTCAGGCCGCCTATCAACCAGGTTAACACCCGGTTTCCGGGTGCGAAATTGCAGGTGGTATACAACTGATGGGCTGCCCAGTTATAGTCCATCTCGTCGTTTTCACCGGGCAGCGGATACTCTGAAGTGGGCACCACATGCGCGGTTTGAAAAATAGCGGCCAGAATGAGCCCGCCCGTGAAATGCATCAGCAAAAAACCGGCTACAACCCAGTACCACGCAACCGGCACGGTTAAAAGCGGAATTGCCAAAAATAGTGTGTAATACACTACTTTCGAAACAATCAAATCAACCAGTAAACTGCTGTATGTTCTGTTACCGCCGAGTTTAGCACCTGCTTTTTTGTACTTTTTCAATCTTCTGAAATCGGTTACAATAACCCATGAAATGGTCATTAAACTGTAAAGGAACCAGGCATAAAAATGCTGGTACCGGTGAATTTTCTTCAGGGGCCGGTGGGGCGAGAGGCGCAATATTTCTGGCGGGGCAATGTCCTCATCGTGGCCTTCTACATTGGTGTAACCGTGGTGCAGGGTGTTGTGCTGGTAGCGCCAGTTGGGAGGAAAGCCACCCAGCAAATACATGGTATTGCCAAACAGCTTGTTTACCCACTTCTTTTTCGAAAAAGAGCCGTGATTGGCATCGTGCATGGTAGCCATTCCCAAACCAGCCATGCCAAATCCCATTACAACCCAGCAGGCCAAAACCGGCAGCACCGAAGTAAAAACCCCGGAAACCATAAGCGCCAGCGGGCCAAAATACAGTAAAAGCATAAAAACAGCTTTCAAAAAAATCCATTTATTTCCATACGGTTCAATATTGTTGTTTTTGAAATATTCATTTACCGAAGTTCTTAATTCGGTTAAAAACTCAATTTTATTTTTGGAATACCTGATCATATTTATCTCTTTAACTTTATCTTTTAAAAAATGCATTTGTTGCCTGTGAAGCCAAGCCGGTAACTGAGGATAACCTGCTGTTACATGGCAATTCGTTTATCTAAACATGAATCCCTGCATAAGGTTTACAAACTATAATTTTCAAACTGTTGACAAATTAAAACACGGAGTTATATTTATATTCCCGGCTATTGACTACCTTTGGATGCAGGGGTATGGATTAACATTAAAACCTTATGGAACAGAATAAAAACAACGAAACGGAAAAGAAAAAAGAAACAATAGAGGAGAAAACCGACAGGTGGATAGAAAAAGCCAATGACTATATCGACGACGCTGCAGAGAAAATTCATAAAAGCAAAGCCTACAAAAAAACCGATGGGACGATGGAGAAAGCCACCAAAAGCATTTTCCGAAAAGCCGGAAAACTGTGGGGGAAGTCGGAGAAATATTTTAAGAAGAAGAAAGATTAGGAAGCGGGAAGCACAAAGCAGGAAGATGAAGATTGAATGCTATTTCGTTCACTTTCAACCAGTTGGCGGATAAACTATCCGGCCCCGGCTATCCGAAAATCGATGCCTCCCTCATTGCGCTGAGGTTTTCGGGTGGCGTTAAAGCAGTTATTTCACAACCTGCCGAAAGAATGAAACGTTCGTTTTTGAATTTTTCAACCAATTGCCGGCTCATCCGGAAAATTTCATCCCGGGTATTATTTTGCACCAAAACCGGGTTAATATTTCCGGCCAGGATTACACTTTCGCCCAGAATTTCACGGGCCTGGCAGATGTCCACCTGCCAGTCGAGGTCTAAAATATCCAGGTTTAAATCTTTATACGAGGGCAGAAGGTGGCTGGTATCGCCGCAAATATGCAGTTTAATTTTGGCACCCAGCTCATGGATGTAACAAATCAGCTCTTTGTGCCGGTGTTTTACAAATAAATTGTAGGTTTCGGTATCAATCTGTGAACAAACGGCATCGCCCATGCCAATAATTTCACAACCGGCCTCGATTTGCGCTTTGGCAAAATCTTTTGCAGTAACCATGCATTTGTCCATCAAACGGTTGGAAAAATCAGGATCAACCATCAATTGCATCATCATATTTTCCACACCTGCCAGGTCGCAAGCTTCAGCCAGCGGGCCTTCTATCCAGCCAATAACAGGAATATTCCCCTGCGTTTTTTTCGATAGCATTTCGCCGGCTTTAATCCGGTCAAGCGTGCGGTCTTCTTTATATACATCGGGATTTTTAAGATTTACAACATCTTCAAGAGTTTGAACTATCAACTTTTTGCAGCGTGGCACTCCGTTGGGAATAAACTCAACAGGCGCACCAAAAGCACTGGTTTCGCGGTAAGGATCGGAAATCAGCCCAAGCATATCGAGGTCAAAATCGTCCATACACTTTAAATTAGCTTCTGCCAAAACGTTAAAATCGGATGCAAACTGTCCATAATTTTTCCCAATGTATTCGGCGGCAAATTGCATTAAAATGGGGCGGAATAGAACTTTGCCCGGTAAGGCGCCTGATTTCTGAAGGTGTTGAAATTGTTCGGTCTTCGTCATGGTTATTAATTTTTTTAAATATAGCGAAAAATATCATAAACCATCAGCGCGTCGCCGTGCCTGATGTACATCCTTTTATCCTGTATTACCGGGTGGGCCCAGTGCTGGCCGGTTCCCAGGGGCACTTCAAACCGGCCTTTTATGTCAAACGTATTGCGGTCCATATTCACAAGAACAACCTCGCCATCTTCGCTGTACAGGTAAAACAGGCCGTCGGCATAAAGGATCACGCCGCCGCCAACATCCTCAGAAAGTATTTTTTCTTCACCGGTTGAGGCATCGATGGCCGACCATTGGTTTTTCCGGTACGTGGCTCCGTAAATCACACCATCAATCAGCACAATGCCCCCCATTAAATTCCGGAACGATTCATTTCTCCATTTTTGCTCCACACTTTTCCCGTCATCACTGAGTTGAAGGGCTACAATTCCGCTGCTTTGGGGAGCCGAA
>JBMCIT010000240.1:0-3066 GCA_048616715.1 Tangfeifania sp.
GTTGCATTTTGCAGGTCGGCCATCTCTTTTTTGAGTGGCAGGTAAATGGTAAAAACGGAACCCACTCCTTCAGTGCTTCGCACGTGAATTTCGCCTCCCAGCACATGGCTCAGTTGTTTTGAAATGGAGAGTCCCAGCCCGGTTCCGCCGTATTTTCTTGAAATGCTTCCATCGGCCTGCTGAAATGCTTCGAAAATGGCTTCGAGTTTATTTTTGGGAATTCCCACGCCTGAATCTTCTACCGAAATAAAACAGGTATTTTCGCTGTTCAGGTTATTTCTTCTGAAAGATGTATCTGTGTCGGGCAGGCCAAATTTAACCTTAACTGTGCCTGAACTTGTAAATTTAAAAGCATTGGAAAGCAGGTTTTTTACAATTTGCATCAAACGCTGCTTGTCGGTGTACAATTTTTCCGGAAATTTTTCCGAACGTTTTATTTCCAGGCTGAGCCCTTTATTTTTGGCAACCGGTTTAAAGTTGTGCGAAATTTCAGTTACGATTTCTTCGGTAGGTACATCAGAAAATTCGTACTGCATTTTTCCGGATTCAATTTTCGAGAGATCAAGTATTTCATTGATCAGCTCGAGCAAATCTTTTCCGCTTTTATAAATTATTCTTGCTGACTTTAATTGATCTTCGGTCAGGTTGTTTTTTTTGTTTTCGGCCAGTAATTTCGAAAGAATGAGCAGGCTGTTTAATGGGGTGCGCAACTCATGCGACATATTGGCCAGAAACTCTGACTTGTATTGGCTGGCCCGTGCAAGTTCTTCTGCCTTTTGCCTTAATTCATTCTGAATTTTCAGCAGGTTTTCATTTTTTTGTGTAATATCTTTTTTCTGCTGCTCCAGTTGTTCGGTTTTCGATTCAAGTTCTTCGTTGGTAACACGCAGTTCTTCCTGCTGGATCTGCAGGTTTTTTTCGTTTTCAGTTAATACTTTGGTTTGTTCGGCCAGCTCTTCATTCGCTACCCGCAGTTCTTCTTCCTGCGATTTTAATTCTTCATTTGTGGTTTTCAGTTCCTCCTGCTGTGCATTGAGCTCTTCGTTTCGTTTATTGACTTCTATTTCAAGCTGTTTGATTTCGGTGATGTCTTTGGTAATTCCAAAGGTTCCGATACAATTTCCTGTTGAGTCGAACATCGGAAGTTTGGTAGTGGAAGACCAAAGTTCTTCACCGTTTTCATCAACTCCCTGCCGGATAACATCAACAAACCCTTTACCTTCCCGAATGATTTTTTGTTCTTCCTCATAATACATCCTGGCTTTATCTTTTGGATGAAAATCGTAATCGGATTTTCCAATGATTTCTTTTGCTGATTTTACATTAAACAATCCGGCCATCGATTCACTAATCCTGATAAACTTACTTTCTGTGTCTTTGAAATATATATAGTCGGGGAGGGTTTTAAGCATGGAGTCGAGCAGGGCGGTCTCACGATTCAGTTCTTTCTGAATGCGCTGATTTTCCGAAAGTTTATTGCGGAGTTCGTCTTCCCGTTCTTTTAAAACTTCAGCCTGTTTCATTGTTTCTTTGAGCAGTTCTTCACTTCTGAACCGGGCCACCGAAGCATTGAAATTTATGGAAATCCGTTCTTTTATCATTTCCAGAAACTCCAGTTTGGCTTCAGAGAATTCGTTTACAGGGGCCAGCTCAATCACCGCCTGAACCCGGTTATTATATTGCATTGGGAGGAAATAGATTTTTTCAGGTATTATTTCACCGGTTGCACTGTTAATTTTCCTGAATTTGTCTTTTGTGTCAACAACCTGCAAAAAATTGTGCCGGGCGGCTTTCCCGATAAGTCCCCCCTCATTAGGTTTAACAATTTTTGCAATTTCGGAGGTGTTTAAACCAATGGAACCTGTAAGTTCGAGATATCCGGGTATATCGTCAAAAACATATACGGCGCCCATTTCAACTTCCAAAAAATGGCTGAGGTACGTAATTATCCGGTCGGAAAGTTCCCTGACTGAGAAATTCCCCCGCATCCGGTCATCGAGTCCGCTTACACCTTTTTGCAGCCAGTTTTCTTTTTCTGTCTTTATTTTAGCTTCCTCCAGCTTCTGCGTCATTTTGTTCAGTGCGGGAGTCAGTTCATCTTTTCCCGATTTAGGTTCCATTCTTGCGCTGTAATCGCCCATGGCAACTTTTTTCGAATAAGCAATAACTTCCTGAAGACCTGATTGTATTTCCATGAACGCCTTTGAAAGTTCGCCAAATTCGTTTTGGGCATCAATTTTTACCGACGATTTTAAGTTCCTGTCGGCAATCTCTTTAAAGTTTCCGAGCAATATTTTTACCGGTGAAGAAATGGACCGTGAAATTCGAATTGAACTATAAGAAATTCCAACTATCAGTAATACAAGGAGAAGAATAAGTGCAAGGATCATCGTTCGGAACACGTAGTCGTTCAATTCATATAATTTGGCTGCAAAATCTTGATTGATTGCCTTTATTTCCGAAAAAAGGAGATCCATTTCTTCCAGCTTTTCAGGAGTTTTTTGTTGTGAATAGTTCCCTGTTTCCTGTTGAATTAACAAAACAAGTTGATATGCTTCGATGGCTGTCGACTGAACATCTTTTAGCCGCTGACCGTTAATTTTTCCCAGCAACTGAATTTGTGTTCCCATCATTTTCATGCGTTTTATGTCGTAATTTAAGCCTGTTTTGAAAATTTCGTATAAATAGGGAACCCATTCTTCCTTCGACATATTTTTCATTATGCTGTCTACTACAGAAAATGTTTTGGCAATGGTAACTGCTTCAGAGAATTCTGATTGACTTCGGGCTAAATCTTCCGGATCACCGGTAATTATATATTCATGGAAATATTCATTGCCCCGGTAAAAGTTTTCTATAAAAACCCGTTGTTCACTCATTATCATGGTCAGGGTCTGGCTCGAACGAAACATGAATAAGGCAATGCTGCCCATAAAAACAAGGCTCACCAAAAAAATACCAATGAGTACTCCCAGCTTCGAATTGATTTTGAAGTCGGAGAATCGCGTCTTTAATTTAGCCATCCGTAATTAAATTTTGATAATGGTTTTATGAAAATGTTGCAAA
>JBMCIT010000241.1:0-3063 GCA_048616715.1 Tangfeifania sp.
TGCAAATTGCCGAACGTATTGTTGAAATTACTGAACGGCTAAAAATTCCTTTCATATTTAAAGGTTCGTACCGGAAAGCCAACCGTTCGCGGCTCGATTCCTTTACCGGTATAGGCGATGAAAAAGCGTTGAAAATCCTGCGAAAAGTGAGTGAAACTTTCGGTATTCCCACAATTACCGACATCCATTCGGCGAGCGAAGCAGCAATGGCAGCCGAGTACGTGGATGTACTGCAAATTCCGGCTTTTCTGTGTCGCCAAACCGATATTCTGGTGGCAGCAGCAAAAACCGGAAAAGTGGTGAATATTAAAAAAGGCCAGTTTTTGTCAGCAGAATCCATGCAATTTGCGGTGAACAAAGTGCGGGAAAGCGGAAACCAGAACATCATTTTAACTGAGAGGGGAACTACTTTCGGTTACCAGGATTTGGTAGTGGATTTCCGCGGAATTCCCGAAATGCGAAAAATGGAAGTCCCCGTTGTGCTCGACATCACCCACTCGCTGCAGCAGCCCAACCAGGCCAGCGGAGTTACCGGGGGCCAGCCCCAACTGATTGAAACCATCGCCCGTGCCGGAATTGCCGTTGGTGTTGATGGGATTTTTATTGAAACGCATCCCAATCCGGCCGAAGCAAAGTCAGACGGCGCCAACATGCTTAAACTTGACCTGCTTGAACCGCTGTTGGAGAAATTGTCGGGATTGTATAAATTTGTACAAAAGCTTTAAAATACAATGAAAAACAGACGATCATTCCTAAATAATCTTGCTGCCGGAGCAGCAGTTGCTGCATTATTACCTCTTTCAAAAAAAGCCTCAGCAGGCGAAGTACAACTTAAAGGTGCTTTAGTACATCACGTATATTTTTGGCTGAAAGAGCCCAACAACGAAGCGCATAAAAAACAACTGGTAAACGCGCTGAATGACCTGTTGAAAGTGGAAACCATCAAACTAAGCCACATCGGTTTCCCGGCCGGTACCGAAAGCCGCGATGTAGTCGATCACTCCTATTCGGTTTCCTATATGGTAATGTTTGATGACCGGGCCGGCCAAGACGCCTACCAGGTTCATCCAATTCACACAAAATTTGTTGAGGAGAACCAGCATTTGTGGAATAAGGTGGTGGTTTACGATTCGGTGGATTAGCAGGATTCGGAGTTTCCAACTCCGATATTTGCGTTTAGACACTCCGATTCCTCTTAATGAAAAAATAAGTACGCCATCAAAATAGCGGCGATAATCCCCACAAAATCGGCAATTAAACCGCAAACCACGGCATAACGGGTATTTTTAATTCCCACGGAACCAAAATAAACAGCCAGAATGTAAAAAGTGGTATCAGTTGCGCCTTGAACTGTACTTGCTACGCGACCCACAAATGAATCAGCACCGTAGGTTGTCATGGCATCCACCATCATACCTCGGGCGCCGCTTCCGCTGAGTGGTTTCATCAATGCTGTTGGCAACGCCGGTGTAAAATCGGTATTTATTCCAATGTACTCAAAAATCCAGGTGAAGCCCGAAATCATCCATTCCATAGCGCCAGAAGCCCGAAAAACACCGATAGCTACCAGAATAGCAACCAGGTAGGGAATGATTTTCACCGCCGTTTTAAACCCGTCTTTTGCGCCGTCGATAAACGCCTCGTAAACATTTACCTTTTTCAGAACTGCCATCAAAATAAAAGCAATAATTACCGAAAACAGTATAACATTGCTGGCCAGATTGGAAACCTGCGTTACTGCTTCTTTATCGAGGGTAGAAAAATACCAGATGATGCCAGCAATAACCAAGGTAAGTCCTCCAAGGTAACTCAAAACAACTTTATCGAGCAGATTGATTTTCTGATAAATGGCAACAGCAATCAACCCGGCCAGCGTTGAAAAGTAAGTTGCCAGCAAAATGGGTATAAAAATATCGGACGGATTTACCGCACCCAGCTGCGCCCGGTAAACCATAATACTGATGGGCAAAAGTGTTAATCCGGAGGTGTTCAGCACCAGAAACATAATTTGCGCATTGGAGGCTGTTTTTTTATCCGGATTGGTTTCCTGCATCTCTTTCATGGCCTGCAATCCGGTGGGTGTGGCCGCATTATCGAGGTTGAGCATATTGGCGGCAATGTTCATCATTATGGAACCGTAAGCCGGATGTGATCTCCCCAGTTCCGGGAAAAGTTTGTTAAAGAACGGCCCGATGACACGGGAAAAAACGTTGACAATTCCGCCTTTCTCTCCTATTTTCATGATGCCCATCCAGAGGGTAAGCACACCCGTGAGCCCCAGCGAAATTTCGAAACCGGTTTTGGCCATGTCGAAGGTTTCGTTCACCATGTTGGGAAAAACTTCCACATCGCCAAAAAACAGCAGCCGCACCAGTCCAATCACAAAAGCCGCCAGGAAAAAAAATATCCAGATGTAGTTTAAAGCCATAATTCAAAGTAAAGATTTAAAAGCAAAAGTAAAAAGTTAAAGGCTTAAAGCAGCATTAAACAATTACAATTTGTTTTTAAATCAAAGTCTTATTGTTCGTATCCGGGACGTTGCACCAGTACATCTTCCTGCATCTCAATCTGGGCTTGCGGGATGGGTTGAAATTTATCCTTTTCCGAAAACACTGCATCTCTCATAAATTTTGTTCTGGTCCTCAAATCTGATTTTGCAAAATCATTCAAAATATCACCCATGCTCCTTCCACCAATTTTATTGGGAAGGTTGTCCCAACGGCGTAAGTCGAAGAACCGGCGTCCTTCAGTAGCAAGCTCCAGGCGTTGTTCCCACTGCACTGCTTTCATGGCTTCTTCTTTATTTGAAAATGACTGATATAATCCAATTCGGTAATTAGCAGCCGGTTGTGTCCAGTCAACTGATCCGCCCGTTAAATAATCCTCATCAGTTGTATTAAGGCCCCACGGATAAACCGAATCAGGCAGATGATGAATGAGCACTTTTCCCATTACCACTTCATTACCGGCACGTTCACGAATTAAATTCACCAGCTCGCGTGCTTTTTCCAAATCACCTTCAAAAGCTGCACATTCGGCTCTCCACAAAAGTACATGCGCATA
>JBMCIT010000242.1:0-3059 GCA_048616715.1 Tangfeifania sp.
AGCAAAACAGTTGAATTTCTTGAAAACAATGATTTCAATTCCGCAGAAATTAAAAAATTGCCGGGAACGGATTTTTACCGGGCAAAACTCGATTATGAAAACCGGTTACTTTTTAAGTTTGCCAGATACAATAATCAAACCTACATTTTATTGCTGGAAGTTATTCACAACCATAACTATGAAAAATCACGGTTTCTGCGGGGGGCAAAAATTGACGAAAGCAAATTGAGGGAATGGGTAAATGAAACGCCGGTTCCTGTGGAAGATATGGTTGAACTGAACTATGTAAACCCCCACAGCAACCGGTTTCACCTGCTCAACAAGGCGCTCTCTTTCGACAATATACAGCAAACTGTTTTTACCGTTAAGCCGCCTGTAGTTATCGTCGGGTCGGCTGGCAGCGGTAAAACTGCCCTTACGCTCGAAAAAATAAAACAATTGAAAGGTGATATACTATATGTTACCCTTTCACCATATCTTGTGGATAATTCATCGATGCTCTACTACTCCGAAAATTACGTCAACGAAAAGCAAAATATCGATTTTCTGAGCTTTCGGGAATTTCTCGAAACGCTAAAGATAATTTCCGGGAAAGAGGTGGACTTTAAAAATTTTAACGACTGGTTGCAACCCCGGAAACATTCATTCGGGATTAAAGACGCATACAAGCTGTTTGAAGAATTTAAAGGTGTGCTAACTGGCCTCGATATTACCAAACCTTTCCTAAGTAAAGATGAGTACCTCGAATTGGGGGTGAAACAATCCATTTTTTTGAAAAGCGAGCGTGAAAAAGTTTATGAAACATTTGTTATATATAAAGAGTTTTTAAACGAAAATAATTTTTATGATTTAAACATTGTTTCGTTTAACTGGCTTCAATACTGCCGCCCGAAATATGATTTTATTGTTATTGATGAAGTGCAGGATTTTACAAATATCCAGTTGTACCTTGTATTGCAATCATTAAAAACCACCGGTAATTTTATCCTTTGCGGCGATTCGAACCAAATTGTCCACCCCAACTTTTTTTCGTGGACGAACGTAAAAACGATGTTTTACAAGCACAACATTGCCGAAAGCAAAATCAGTGTTTTGCGCACTAATTACCGGAATTCCGCCGAGGTTACCGCTATTGCCAACAAACTGCTGCTGATAAAAAATGCCCGTTTTGGTTCTATCGATCGTGAGAGCAACTTCCTGGTGGAGCCATTAAAAGATAACAAAGGTTTGGCAAATTTTTATATTGATACAGAAGCCAGGCGGAAACAACTCAACGACAGCACAATGCGATCTGCCAAATATGCTTTGCTGGTAATGACCCGCGAAGAAAAGGCCGCTGCCCGGAAAATATTCAAATCCCCGTTGCTTTTTTCTATCCAGGAAGCTAAAGGTCTTGAATATGAAAACATTATACTCATAAATTTCATAAGCAATTACAGCCGGGAGTTTAATGAAATAGCACAAGGTGTTTCGAAAAAAGAACTCGAAAATGACGATATGACTTTTTCGCGCGGGAAAGACAAGGCCGATAAATCGCTCGATGCGTACAAATTTTATATTAATTCGTTGTACGTGGGTATAACCCGGTCTGTTAAAAACCTTTATATTCTCGAATCATCGTCAAAACATACTATTTTATCGCTTCTCGGGCTTGTGGAAACAAAAGAAAAAATAAACATCAAAGAAGAAGTTTCATCTTTGGAAGAATGGAACGAAGAGGCCCGTAAGCTTGAAATGCAGGGGAAAAAGGAACAGGCCGACGAAATTAAAAAGAATATACTGGAACTAAAAAAGCCCGACTGGGAGCCCATAACCCGCGAAAGCCTTGGCAAACTGAAGGAGAATGCGTTGGATCCCGATTTTTACAATAAAAAAGCAAAAGACCTTTTGTTTATGTATGCTTTGCTGTATAACGATCACGACAGCATTTCCAGGCTGGCCGGGCTAAAATACAAAAGAGCAGAACATCCCGAATACGAGCGGAATACCATTAACCGGAAATATTACAGCAATTACAATAACGACAATGTTAAAGGAGTTGAGCAGGAAATTCGGAAATATGGCGTTAATTACCGCGATCAGTTCAACCTCACACCTTTGCTGGCAGCGGCTGAAAACGGAAGTGTAAGAATCCTCAATTTTTTGCTGGATCAAAATGCCGATACAGATGTAATGGATAATAACGGAAGAAACCCTTTCCGGGTTGCCATCAATAAATTGTATTTTTCGCCTCAGTCGATTACCAAACTGGAAAATATTTTTTCGCGGATACTTACCAATTCCGTCAGGATTAAAGTAGCCGACAGAATGGTGAAAATCCCGAACAGAAAGATGGAATATTTCCTTTTAAATATTTTTATGGCCCTGCAGGATGCAATTATTAATAACAGCAGGGGCCCTTGGGAGGAAGAAGGTGTAAAAGCTACAGATTTAGAGAAGGTTATTGCTCCGTATTCTGAAAGGATTATGCCTGACTACCGCAAAAAACGAAATTACATATCATCGCTTCTGGCCAAAAATGAAATAAACAGCAACAACCCATACAATAACGGTTTGTTCCTGCGGATCGAACGGGGCTACTACTGCCTTAACCCCAACCTGGCAGTTTGGGTCGAAGAAAAATGGGTAAATGTGTATGAGCTTACAGGGTTAGCCAGGATTAAAATATTAACCGAAGAGGAGAAACATTTCCGGACAGTTGAAAAGCTGATTGCAGATAATGAGGAGATTAAAAAGGAAGATCCGGAATTTGCCGCAAGACAGGAAAAGGTGTTGCTGGAATACAAACAAAGAATGATGGAAGTATGGGAAGAAAAAAAGAAAATTGCAGAGACAGGCCAGCATTTCAAAAATAACAGGGAAAGTGAATTATTGCAGGAAAAAAAAGAAAAAAAGGAGCAGCAGAAACAGAAGCTGAAGGAGAAGGAAGAGGCAGAGAAAAAACGCCGGAAAGCCGATGATTCACAATATAAATTGCCGTTTTAACCCTCATCGCAGCCCTAACGCCGGAAATTACCCGGCTTCTCCCGATGGCATTTGGGTTGCAAACAACACCTTGA
>JBMCIT010000243.1:0-3038 GCA_048616715.1 Tangfeifania sp.
AACCAGCCGGGACTGGGGCGCGAGGTTAGCCTTCCGCCAAACGGAAATTCATTTAAAACCGAATTGGTGAGTTCTCACCGCCTGAAACAAGGAATTTTAAACAACCCGGCAGATGACAAACGAACTACAAAAGGCACGTTTCACATTGTGGAAGACGGACTTCCGGTTCCACCCGATAAAAAGGAAGTACCCAAAATTGCATTTGCCCACATGTTGCATGAAGCATTCCACCCGGCAGATGACATGAATGTGCTGCCGTTTACTGCTAACCAGAATGATAAGGCAAAAATTATGGTTTCGCTGTTACTGCGGCCTGTTGTCAGCCCCGAAGTAAAAGGCCTGATGAGCGAAAAAAGCATGGAAATCCGCTTTTTTGCTCCCGGAAGCCTGGTAAGTAATCTCGATTTTGTGGAACACATTTTTGGAAATGCCGGCGATCCTAATCTGGCCCAAAATGATGCAGCACTCGACATCGAACACTGGACAGGCCACACAGGATGCATTGTTCTGGCTCCCCAACTGACAAAACTCAAAAAGAAAGACATCGGGCTTCCACACGCCAATGAAGCCACCGAAAGACAAAAAGCCGACGGCATGTGCTGGAGCGATGAAAATGAACTTTACAACGACGGCGGAGCTTTTAAAATTACCTGCCGCGATGAACAGGGTGTTGTTGTTACATTAATTGCAAATAATTATTTTGGTTATTCCAAAAAAGAAATTAAAACCCAGATTGGATACTCCGCAAATTTATACGGCATGGTAGAAGAAGAGCATGCCGGTGGAGCTTTGGCATTCCCGCGCGGGAACATGGGGGACAATATTTTTGGTCAGCCATTCTCAGAAAAATTCAATAATAAATATTCATTCGAAGAAGTAAAAAAACTGCTGGCAGGAAAGATTGATGTGATGCCTGAAAATTATGCAACCGACAAAAAATTTCCGGACATCATTTATATTCCTGAACATGCCGACATCGATATTGAAAAAGGAACGGTTACCTGGCAACACCAGGGAAAAGAGCAGCAGCTAAAGCTGTCGCCAAAAAAAATATATGTACACCCCACAGGGCATAAATTCCAGTTGGTAAAACACCCCGAACAACAACTCTGGCGTATTATCGACACATCGCCCGAGGGAATTTTCTGCCACAAACCCAGCACCGTTTCAGGAGGAGGTAAATCGGAAATTTCCAAATCGATGCAAAATGCCATTAAATATGGTTCTTTCTACATCCAGGACTTGGAAAAGGATTCAGAAATGGTAGACCAGATAATCAATTACGATTATTCAGACCGTTGGAAAAACATCCGGCCGGATGCCCGTCCTTCGCGGCCATTTTTAAGTCCGCACCGCACCCTGGGCTCGGCAGTAAAACTGCTCACTCCGTCGGATCAGTACAACGACGAATACAACCGTTTTCTCGAAAGCATTCCGGTGCATGTTCGCACCCTGGCGCTTTTCATTAAACGATTATACCGCAGTCAACAGGAAACAGGGTCGTGGAAAGAGCACCTTAACGTGGAAATTGTGAACGGAAGAAACGGAAATGCACTTCGTTACAAACACAATAAAATAATGGCCAGCTATGTGCGGATTGGGTTCAACCCTGATGGAAAATGGTTCCTGCACAAACTGCGTTCCGATTTCATTCCCAGCCAGAAAATCCAGATGGAAGATGACATAACCGCATCTATAACACTTCCGGCCAGCCAGTTAAACAACCTGAACCCTGAATTCCCGAATAAAAGTGTTAAACTGTTAACCAACTGCGAAGCATATTTCTTCCAGCGGCCCGACGAGGCAATTATCAGGGGATACGACAAAGATGCAGAGGCAGACATTGTCAGCCCCAATACCTTTTTGACAAACTACGAGCCACTCACCAGGGAAGATGCCCGGGAGCTTTACGAAGATGCCATCCATTTCGATGAGTATACCCAACCGGTAAAAGACCTTATTAAAAAAGTGATGGACAGCGACAAGGAATCTTATTTTGTTGCGCCGTCGCATACACGAATAGTAAATGGCGTACCTACAAACAACCCGAGATACCTTCAGTTTAACCGGTTCAAACAAGACAACCAGGATTCGCACCTGGCTGAAGTCGGAGTGCGGTTACACCGGAAAATAGACCCTGAAAAGCCGGTTCATTTTCCGGTGAATGCCGTATTGCCCGGCCGCAGAAACAACCCCGCCAATAAGGAAAAAGGCATCCGCCCGCTGAGTGTTTACAACCCCATTCATTACCAGGAAATTCCCGAGTTGTTTATGGATTTCATCTGTAGCCTTACAGGTAAATCGCCCTCGACAACCGGGGCCGGCTCAGAAGGGGCATTGACCAAAGGCCCGTTCAATATGCTTGTTCCCACATCCGATTTAAACAATGCGCTGCTCTCCTACATTTTAAGCGAATACCAGGGATTTAGCTCCGCAGCCGGTCACGTTGGGCAAAACAATCGTTTTGATCACGACATCAGCATACTGATTCCTGAAATATGGGCACGCCTGGAACCTGATGACAGAGATGCCAATAAATTGATTGAGAATAATTGCCTCGATAAACTGGAAGATTTTGAATACAACGGACAAAAAATACTGGCCAGCCGTTTGGGATACCGCATCAATGAAAATTTTGCCTTCAGGTGTATGAACCGTTTATTTGATGAGCCACTGGCTGTTTTTAATGAAGAAATGCTGAAACCGGAAACCCAGGATATGGAAATCTTTGTGGACGGCATCAATAATATTGTTGAAGCACAGCAAAAAGTAGCCATAAATTATTTTAACGACGGCAGCGTGGAGGCAGCTATCCCGCCGCTTAAAATATTGCTGCACATCATGGCCTATGGAAACTACAACGGCAAAGACCTAAGCGATCCGGAACTGAGAAAAGAGTTTAAGCGCGATTATGTGCTGCAAACCGATTGGTATAAAAACAGGCTGAAGCTGAAACAGCAAAGAGATTCAGCCTTATTGAAAAGTCAGATCCAGTATCTGGAAAGCTTTAAAGAAAACCCAATTAACAGCAAACTGGT
>JBMCIT010000244.1:0-3037 GCA_048616715.1 Tangfeifania sp.
AACCGGCCAATTTGTTTGCTGACAAAACGAGGTAACCTGTTCATTTTACTTCCGTTTAATCCACTTTAAAGGCAAAGGTAACCGATTAAATTTAAGTTGGTAATAGGTTTCCGGGATTGCTCCAAAACCGGCATAGAACCTGGCAACTCCGGGAATGGTTGAGCCTTCGAGGTCGAGCAGCAGGTGGTTTTCTGAATTTTCATGAATAAACCGGTCGAGCAGAAAAAACATTCCCCTCAACTCTTTCCCTTTCGAATTTGAAGCCGCATTCATGTATATTACCCGTTCTTTCCAGCGGCAGAAATAAACGGCTGCGCACAACTCATTTTCATTGGTATAAACGCCGTAAATTTCGCCAGTTCCTTTATAAAGCCCCAGTGCAATAATGCTTTTCAGTTTTTTCAGCGCATCTGCCGGTAAAATTTCCGGCAGGTTTCTTTGTTTAAAATTCAGGTAATCTTCAATGTTGATTCCGGCAACAAATGACAACGAATTCTTCTGCGCTTTTTTAATATTCCGGGCGGTGTTTTGCGAATAGACTGAAGCGATTTTTTGGTAATCTCCCGACAGCCTGAGCAAATAGTTTTCACGCGCTGAAAAACTGATTGGTTCAGAAAGTTCGATTTGATTGTTCTTTGAATTTATTTGGGTGTCAGCAAAACGAAAACGACGGAAAAGTTCCGAATAAAACTGCTTTAAAATAATTGCCGGTGGGTTGGGGAAGATGCCCAGTTGCTGGCTGAACAGCGGCTGGTAAAGATATTTTATGCCCCATTTTACCCGGTAAGGGAGTGGCATCACAATTTCGTAGTCGCCCATTACCAGGGCATCCCAGATTTCAGCCGTCCGGTCGAGGTGCCACGACATGGCATAAATTCGTGAATTTGCTGCATTTTCAACACACCTGTCCCATTTTTTATAGTCGATGTGTTTATGCTCCAGGTATCTTAATCCTCCGCCGTTACTGCTCATTGGCCCACTCAAATCCTTTTGTGTTCATTTTTTCAAAAACTTCGCGGTAGCCTTCCCAGTGTCCCTGGCCGTTTACCGTTTCGTTGTGCCAGATGCTGCTAAAAACCCCGCCGGTTTCTTTTACTTCTTCCATCAGCGTCTCAATTTTTTTAAGCGCCTCTTCAGGTGAAAGTCCCAAATAGTCGCGCAGTGTTACATCCATCACCTGGAACGGATAAATTTTCAGGTTTGTTGCCTTTTCTTTTTTTACATCATAAAAATAGAAAGGTGTACAAATGCCCGCCCGGAAACCTGTCTGGGTTGAATACCCCATTGTGTAATCTTCACGGATTCCGTTTTTTAGCAAACGCCTGTAGCTGCGTGGAATTTTGAGACGCAAAAAATGCTGCCGGCTTTTGTCCGGTTTTTTCCCGGTAATATTTTCCAGTCGTTCAATCTCCTTTGCCAGTTTCAGTTTTCCTTTTTTCTTGCTCGATGAATAGGATGGGTGAATTCCAACTGCGTATTTTTTATCGGTTTCGCGTATGAGATTTTGCAGCGCCCTGTTCGATGGTGAAATATTTTTGTCGTAACGTTTGTAATTACCGAGCAAAAAGAAAAAAATCACTTTATCTTCATTTCCTTTAAAAACTGAATCGAGGTAACAGTAAGTATCGTATGGGTCATTTTCTTTTTTTTGCCAAACCCTGATTCGTTTTTTGGCCTCTTCAATTTGTCCCTGCGAAACTGATTTGGCAAGCGCTCCCAATCCACGCCAGAACCCTTTCTGGGAATAGGCCCATGCGTTATCGACATCGATGGTAGACAGAAAGTCAAACTTTGGTTCCGGGAATTCCAATTCCCGAAATCGTTCTTTGAGTTTGTCAGCCAGCATGCGGGCCCAGATATTCACCACCGGTTTTTCAAGAAGGCCATATTTATACAGAATACTTTTTTCGGCGGGGTAGCGTTTGTATTTTCCTTTTTCGGTTTCAATATATTCTTCGTAACGGCTAACCAGGAAAAAAGATGCCGCCAGCGGATCAAAAGGGAATATGGAATCTTTCGAGCTTTCGAAAAAATATTTTTCACCTTCGTGCCAAACTGGCTGAATATTAGGTTGAATAAGCGCTTTGCAGTGCATGAAACGGTGAGGTTTAATGTACATTTCATCCCCGAATTTTTCGTACGAATAGTTCAGCTTCGGCAGTTCCGAATTTAAAAATTCTGAAGCCCGGACCGTGAAAGCCACCTCGATGCCGAGAATCTGAGTAAATATTAAATGAGCAGTGTATTCAATACGGGGGTTGATTTCATCGGTATAAAAAAGCAACATATCGGTTCTGTTTTTTTAGTAGAGTATTCCTTCGTCGGCCATACTAATATAACTGTTTTGCCCGATAATGATATGGTCGAGCACGGAAATGTCCATCAATTGGGCGGCATTTTTAATTTTTCTGGTGATTTTCATGTCGGCATCCGATGCTTCCATTGTTCCCGACGGATGATTGTGGCATAAGATAATAGAACTTGCCAGTTTTTCGAGCGCATTTTTCAGTATGATGCGCACATCGATGACGGTTCCTGAAATTCCGCCCTGGCTGATCATAAAATGGTCGATGATTTTGTTTCCGCGATCGAGCAGGAGCACCCAGAATTCTTCGTGGTTTAAATCGCCCAGCAGCGGGGTGATAAAATCGGCGGCATCGCGGCTGCAGGTAATTTTCTTTTTTACAAAAACTTCGGCTTCCTTGCGGCGCTTGCCCAGCTCGAGGGCTGCCACAATCGACACTGCTTTTGCTTCGCCGATTCCGTTAAACGTTTTCAGGTAGTCGATTCCTTTTCGTCCCAAATCGTTAAGGTTGTTTCCCGATGCTACCAAAATCCGGCGGGCCAGTTCAACTGCTGTTTCATCAACGTTGCCCGAGCCGATTAAAATGGCAATCAATTCGGCATCCGAAAGTGAACGGGAACCATTTACCAGCAGTTTTTCGCGCGGGCGGTCTTCAACAGCCCACTCTTTCAGTTTGATTTTTTTATATTCGTTCATAATCAGGTTGGAGTGAGCTTAAAATTAAGGATTAAA
>JBMCIT010000245.1:0-3032 GCA_048616715.1 Tangfeifania sp.
GCAACGCCAATTAAAATAGCGACAAGCAGCAACAAAAATTTTCCACGTTTTCTTTTAAGGTAAATATCCAAAGTGCGATCGTTTAAATTAGTTTAGTTCAAAACGAGGGAAAAATCAAAATATTATTGCCCCAGCATTTTCAGCGCAGCCTTTGTAATTCCCTTGTGGTCAATTCCACACAATTTATACAATTCGTCAGGTGTTCCGTGCTCGATAAATTTATCAGGAATACCCATTACTTTTATATGGGCCGACAAACCGTTCTCCGCCATAAATTCAAGTATGGCGCTTCCGAAACCACCTTTTATAACACCATCTTCAACAGTTATAATGTATTTATATTTATTAAATACCGTTGTAAGCAACTCTTCGTCGAGGGGTTTCACAAAACGCAGGTCGAAGTGGGCGGCCGAAATATTTTTTCGTCCGAGCGATTTTACTGCCCGCTGAGCAAATACTCCTGTTTTGCCAATCGTCAAAATGGCTAAATCATCGCCCTCAGAAAGTTGACGGCCTTTCCCCACTTCTATTTTTTCGAATGGCACTTTCCAGTTAAGTTTTGTGCCACATCCGCGGGGATAGCGGATTGAAAAAGGCTGGCCGATTTCGTCGAGCTGGGCCGTATACATCAGGTTACGCAACTCGATTTCATCCATCGGCGCTGAAACAATCATATTGGGAACCGAACGCATGTAAGCAATATCGAACACTCCGTGGTGAGTCGGGCCATCTTCGCCGACGATGCCTCCCCGGTCCAGACAAAATACAACATGCAGATTTTGGGTAGCCACATCGTGCACTACCTGGTCGTAGGCCCGCTGCATAAAGGTTGAATAGATGTTGCAGAAAGGTACCATGCCCTGGGTAGCCAGTCCTGCTGAAAAAGTTACTGCATGTTGTTCGGCAATTCCCACATCAAAAGCACGGTCGGGCATTTGTTTTATCATCAGGTTCATGGAACAACCGGTAGGCATGGCAGGTGTAATTCCTACAATTTTTTTATTTTGTTCGGCCAGCTCAACCAGTGTTTCGCCAAACACATTCTGGAATTTCGGTGCTTTATCCACCAGGCATCCGCACGAAAGAATTTCACCGGTTTTTTTGTTGAACAGTCCGGGGGCATGAAATTTTGTCTGATCCAATTCGGCCTGTTTAAACCCTTTTCCTTTTTTGGTGACCACATGCAACAACTTCGGACCGGGAATATCTTTTAAATCATTCAGTGCATCGGCGAGGTATTCCACATCGTGCCCGTCGATGGGACCAAAATACCTGAAATCGAATGCTTCAAAAAGATTATTTTGTTTGAGCAGCAAGTTTTTCAGGGCATGCTGGTTTTTCTGAATAATTTTCCTCGTCTTCTTTCCAAATCCATCGAGTTTTCCCAAACCTTCCCACACATCGTTTTTCATACGGTTGTAGGTGTGCGATTTAGAAATATTCAGCAGATACTGCCCGATAACACCGGTGTTCGGATCGATAGCCATGTTGTTATCGTTGAGGATAACAAGCAGATCGGATTTGTTGGCACCTGCATTGTTCAGTGCCTCGAAAGCCATTCCGCCGGTCATGGCGCCATCGCCGATAACGGCCACAATTTTGCGGCCGTTTTCTTTTTTCAGGCTTGCTGCCACAGCCATTCCCAATGCTGCTGAAATCGATGTGGAGGAGTGCCCCACGCCAAAAGTATCGTATTCGCTTTCCCCGCGCTTCGGGAAACCACTGATTCCTTTCAGCCGGCGGTTGGTATGAAAATTATCCCGGCGCCCGGTTAAAATTTTATGTCCGTAAGCCTGGTGCCCCACATCCCACACCAGCAGGTCGTAAGGCGTTTTGTAAACATAGTGCAAAGCCACGGTAAGTTCCACCACACCGAGGCTGGCTCCAAAATGGCCGGGGTTTGTGGAAACTTCGTCAATAATATATTCTCTTAACTCTTCGCAAACTTCAGGCAACTGTTTGGGATCGAATTTTCGTAAATCAGCCGGACTATCGATTTTTTCGAGCAATTTTTCCTTCACTTTATCCATCTCTCGCAATACAATTTTCAAATCTAAATTAATCTATGTACCCTGTAATGTTTAAACTCAGTAATGTTTAAACTCAGCGAACACAAATTTGTTCTCGCAATACAAAAGAAGTAAATTTAGCCAGAATAAAAATCTAAAAAAATGAGAACTGTTCATAAAATATTATTTTTTAGCGGATTGATTTTATTGTCTTCGTGTGTTTCAATGAAACAATTTAACGCAGTGCAGGACAAAGTGGAAACACTGACAGCCGAAAATGATCAACTGAAACAGGCAAAAATCAGCCTGGAAGCAGGAAATGCGGAACTTAAAAGCCGGAACGAACAATTGACGGATAAAAACAATGATTTGGAAAACCGGCTTGAAGAAGCGTTGTATAACCTGAATGTTCAAAAACAAAGAGTGGAGTCGCTTCAGGAAGAACAAGCCAGTTTGAGCAGGCAATTGGATGCATTAAAATCCGGGAGTTCGGAAGAAATTGAAATGTTGCTGGAAGAATTGCAGGACACCCGCCAAAACCTGAACGAGCGGGAAGACAGGCTTCGCGAAGCCGAGCGTGAACTCGAAGAACGCAATGAGGCCCTGATTGAATTGCAGGAAATTCTGGCACAACAACAGGAAGCGGTGAAACAATTAAAGGATAAAGTAGCCAATGCACTGCTTGGTTTCGCCAGCGACGAATTGACTGTTCACGAAAAAAACGGAAAAGTTTACGTGTCGCTGGAAGAGAAACTGCTGTTTGAAACCGGGCAATGGAACGTTGATCCCCGCGGGCAGCAGGCCATTCGTGATTTGAGCCGGGTGCTGGCCGACAACCCGGACATCAACATTATGGTGGAAGGCCACACCGATAATGTTCCGATGCGCGGAACAGGTACCGTAAAAGATAACTGGGACCTGAGTGTAATGCGCGCCACAGCAGTTACCAAAATTCTGACGCAAAATGAAAACATCGATCCGTCGCGGATTATTGCTGCCGGAAGGAGCAAATACGTGCCGCTG
>JBMCIT010000246.1:0-3008 GCA_048616715.1 Tangfeifania sp.
CCGCCCCAACCATCAAGGCTGGTTTTGTCGCTGTCGAAGTTCAGGTGACCGGCATCAGGGCGCTGGAACAAATGGCGGGAATTTAACTGCAGGGCAGAAATGGCTTCAGGAGTTCCGTTCACCCTCGAAAAGAAACTCTTAAAATCGACAAAATATTTCCGGTTCAGCCAGTTGTGCTGAAGATCAATTCCCCCTGTCACTGAATTGTCGGGCATAAACTCAAGATGTTCATCTTTAATATTCCTGATTGTTGAAGTCATAATTCCGCCCAGCACCGTGCTGCCTTCGTTAAAATCCTGTTTCAGCCGCCCGATAAAATAGTTGGTAAATGGTTCGACTGTTGTTTGCCGCTCCGAGCCATTTGAATAAATTGTGGCATTTTCGCGGGCGGTCATACTATTAATAATACCCATTGATAAACCGGAACGGTTTTTTCCTGTCAGTTTCAATGCATTGATGATGGAAGTCTGATCGGGCATCGACAAACTTTCGTCTGCCGAAGTTGAAGGCGTAAATCCCGGGGATGAGCCAATCCGCCTTGAATAAAAAAGCAAATCGCCCTCAGCACCGTATTCCAGGATACTGTTTCCTTCGAGAAAGAAAGGCCGTTTCTCATCGTAAAATACTTCGTAAGAAGTCAGGTTCAGCACCGACGGGTCAGCCTCAACCTGGCCAAAATCAGGGTTAATGGTATAATCGAGCGTAAAATCGGAAGTAACACCTATTTTCCCGTCCACTCCAAAACCCGACTTAAAATTATTGCGTGCATCCGAAACATATTTCCCTTTTGCATAAGGCATCACTTCAAAGTTTCGTTTATACGGAATATCTTTTATCCCGCGCAGTTCTCCAAAAATGTAGACCATTGCCGGTGCATCGATGGGAATTAATTTCCACTGGTCTTCTTCTTTCAGGCGGTCAATCCACCGCCAGATATGCATTCCCCAAACGTGTTCCTTTTTATCTGCATAGCGTAACTGACTGAAGGGCACCCGCATTTCGGCGTACCAGGCTGAATCCCCAACGTGGGTTTTTCCATCCCAAACGGCATCCCAGTTAAAATCCCAGCCATATTCACCAAGGTGCATCAAATCAACTTTCTGGCCTGCTGCGGTCAGGTTAAATTCAAATGCGGTCTGTTTATCGTAATAGGAATCGATAGCAACACCGGCCATATCGCCTGTATTTACATCGCGTCTTCCAAGCACGGGCCGCATTTTTTCCGGTTCATCGTCATGGCATTTCATTGCTATATATAAATACGTGTCGTCGTACAGAATCTTAATTTCTGTTTCCTGCGACGGGGATTGCGCCTGGTTGGGCTGCTGCTGAATAAAACTTCCGGCCCATGTTCCAACATTCTGCCAGCACTCATCGTTGAGCTTTCCGTCAATTTTTGGCTTTACTGAGGTTCGTGTGGCATAATAAACTTTTTTAATACTGGCGTGATGATTGACAAGCGAATCATCGGATAATGTGTAATCATAATTTTGTGCGGAGGCACAAAACCCATAAAAAACTGAGATGATCAGCAAGAAGTGTTTGCGATTCATTTAGGTTAGTTTTAAATCATATTGCATGTAAAAATAATGTCTTTTATTAAACAAAAAAATTTTACTCCACTATATTTTACATTGAGACAATACTTTATATTTATACCTTCTTATAATTTTAGAACTATTATTTTAGATGTTCAAAACAAACAATGACAATTGTTTCCTGTGACACTTAATTTACATTTATTAACACATTTTGATTTGCAATTATCGATTCTTCATTTAATTTTCAGCAGAATTAAAAAGTTAAACAATTTTAGCTTGCATGAGTTATAATTGATTGTGTAAAAAAACAGCACAAACAGATTGCAAATTAAATCGACGCAATGAGCCAGATAAAAAAAATCCTTGTAGCCAATCGTGGAGAAATTGCCATAAGAATTATGCGAACCTGCCGGGAACTGGGCATAAAAACAGTTGCCGTTTTTTCGGAAGCCGACAGGACTTCACAACACGTGAGGTATGCACACGAGGCGTATTATGTGGGCAAAGCGCCATCTCCCGAGAGTTATTTAAATATTGATAAGATAATCGCGGCAGCCAAAAAAAGCGGGGCCGATGCCATTCACCCGGGATACGGTTTCCTCTCTGAAAATGCCGCTTTTGCCCAAAGATGTATAAACGAAGGAATAATTTTCATTGGTCCTTCACCCGACGTAATTGCGCAGATGGGCGATAAAATCGAAGCCCGCGAAGCGATGATGAAAGCCGGCATTCCGGTAGTTCCCGGTACCGAAAGCAGCATCAGCAATGAACAGGAAGCTTTGGATGCCATAAAAGTAATCGGGTTGCCCGTTATGATTAAAGCTTCGGCTGGTGGCGGAGGAAAAGGTATGCGACTGGTTCACGAAGAGAAAAATGTAGTATCTGCCGTGCGGGCAGCACGTTCGGAGGCAAAATCTTCGTTTGGCGACGATTCGGTATATATCGAAAAATACATTACCTCGCCGCATCACATCGAATTTCAGATTCTGGCCGACCAGCATGGAAATACTATCCACCTTTTCGAACGGGAGTGTTCAGTTCAGCGCCGTCATCAGAAAATGATTGAAGAAACACCTTCTCCGCTAATGACCGAAGAGCTGCGCCAAAAAATGGGGAATGCCGCAGTTGAAGCAGCAAAAGCGGTTAATTATACCGGGGCAGGAACCATCGAGTTTCTGGTAGACGAAACCCTGAATTACTATTTTCTGGAAATGAATACACGGCTCCAGGTGGAGCACCCCATTACCGAGCGGGTAACAGGAATCGACCTGGTAAAAGAACAGATTAAAATTGCCGAAGGCCAGATGCTTCAGCTTAAACAAGAGGAATTAAGCCAGCAGGGACATTCGATTGAATGCCGGATTTATGCCGAAGACCCTGACAACAATTTCATGCCCAGCCCCGGGAAAATCTATAAAATTTCAGAACCGCTGGGATTGGGTGTGCGGACCGACGGATACGTTTATG
>JBMCIT010000247.1:0-3008 GCA_048616715.1 Tangfeifania sp.
TGTTTTAATCTTTTGAACCCGTCTTTTTGCAAAACCCTGTTCTTTTTATATTTTTCAGAAAAAGATATTGTATATGGCACGATGGTTTATTATTGGAGGAATAATATTGATTGGAATCGGGCTGGTTCTGTATTTTGCACCGGCGCTGATTAACTGGTTTGGAAAACTGCCGGGCGATATACGGATTGAAAAAGAAAACAGCAAAGTTTTTATTCCAGTCACATCTATGATAATCGTCAGTATCGTTCTCACGATTATTATAAATTTGATACGTTACCTGAAATAATTCAGGCAGAATAAACTTACTTTGCTGTTTATTATTGGAAGAGGTTTAAAAAAAAACTATCTGACTACCTGAACATTAACGGCAACTGGTCCTTTTGGGCCCGGTTCCACTTCAAAGCTGACGTAGTTCCCTTCTTTGATTTGCTCGAGCGTATTGTTGACATGCACAAAGATGCTTTCTTTTGTTTCCGAGTCAACAATAAATCCAAATCCTTTGGAATCGTTAAAGTAATTAACTGTTCCTTTTCTGATAGGATCCATTTCCACTTCTTCGCCGGCCGGAACACTTATTTGAATATCCTCGGCTTTAATTTCTGTTTTTTTGTCAGGATCGGGAGGTGTGTCAACGATGTTTCCGTTTTCATCAACGTAGGCAATCATATCATCAAGGCTGTTACCTTTGCTGTTATCATCTTTTCTGGCTTGCCTTTTCTTTTCTTTCTCTTTCCTCTTTTTTTCTTTTTTGTTTCTGACTTCTTTTTTGTTAAAAGATTCTTGCGATCTACCCATAAATAATTATATAAATACTTTAAAAATTTTTGTTAATATAAATGATTTGTTTCAATACTCCAAAAAAGCATAATTTTCTTTTAGCAGCGACTTTAATTTAAAAAGCCCGGTCCGCTTAATTTGCCTGACTCTTTCCGATGACATGTCGTATTTCATGGCAATGTCGTTTAACGAATAAACGGGTGAGTTATATAGCCCGAATGACATTTTCAGTATGGTTGCTTCTCTTTCTGAAAGTTTTTGCATTGCCCGCTTTACATTTATTTTTACCGAATCTTCCATCAATCCGTTGTCGGGAGTTGGCAAATCATCGGTTTGAACAACATCGTAAAGGTTAAAGTCGTTATCGCCATCCAGCGCCAGCGGCTTATCGAATGAAACCTGCCGTTTTTTAATTTTGTTGGCTATTTCCACTTCTTCGTCTGATAAATCGAGGAAACCTGCAATTTCAGTATCGGTAGGTTCCCGCTGGAATTCCTGTTCGAGGTAGGGAATTGCTTTTTTAATTTTATTGATGGACGAGAGCCTGTTTAAAGGTAGCCTGACAATTCGTGTTTGTTCTGAAATGGCCTGCATTATGGATTGGCGAATCCACCATACGGCGTACGAAATAAACTTGAACCCGCGTGTCTCGTCAAATCTTTTGGCAGCTTTTACAAGTCCCAGGTTTCCTTCGTTAATTAGATCTGAGAACGAAAGTCCCTGATTTTGGTATTGTTTGGCTACTGAAATTACAAAACGCAGGTTGGCCTGAACCAGTTTGTTCAAGGCATCGGTATCGCCGCTTCTGATACGAACGCTCAGCTCCACTTCCTCTTCTGCCGTAACCATGGGATATTTGCTTATCTCATTAAAGTACCGGTTAATGGTATCGTCGTTGCGTTGCGTTATTTGTTTTGTAATTTTTAGTTGCCTCATTCAAAACTAATTAGTTGTTATTTTTTTCTTCTTCCCTGTATTCGTCCTGCAAATCCCTGAAAACATTTTTCACCGATGTAATCTCTTTTACTTTTGCGGCATTCGATCCTGTAAAAACAAAACCATCGGCCAGGTTTCCCCTGTATGCAGCCAGCAAAGCACTTGCAATGCAAAACGAAGTAGTTTTTGGGTTGCATGATTTAATGCAATTATACAGGCAAACTTCGGGCTTTCTTTTTCCTTCAGTAGCTTCACGAAGAAAAGTACCTGAAATTGAACGCCCCGGCATACCTACCGGGCTTTTAATAATTTCAATATCATTATCGCCGGCCTGAATAAAAGCATTTTTAAATTCAACTGAAGCATCGCATTCATCGGTAGCAACAAAGCGGGTTCCCAACTGAACCGCTGCGGCTCCCTTTTTCATTATTTTAAACATATCGCTGCCCGAGTAAATTCCGCCGGCAGCAATAACCGGAATATCTTTGTTGTATTTTTCTTTCATTTCACGGGCAACTTTCAGCACATCCGAAACGAGATTTTCAAGGGTGTTTTTTTCACTTTCAATCTCATTGGGTTTAAATCCCAGGTGCCCTCCGGCTTTTGGGCCTTCAACAACGAGTGCGTCGGGCAGGTAATTAAAATTTTGTTTCCATTTTGTGCAGATAAGCGATGCTGCCCGCGCTGAGGAAACAATGGGCGCCAGTTTTGTTTTAATCCCTTCTTTCAAATATTTTGGCAGATCAAGAGGCAGGCCGGCGCCTGAAAAGATGATGTCGATTCCCTCTTCGATGGAAGTTTTAACCATGTCGGAAAAATTGGTAATTACCGACATGATGTTCACTCCCAAAACTCCCTGGGTTTTTTCCCTGGCTTTTCTGATTTCCTGGCGAATTGCATCGATGTGCCGGTTACGCAGGTTGCCGATTTTATCTTTATCGATAAACCCGATACCTACCGTTGAAATCACCCCCACACCCCCATTATTGGCCACTGCAGATGCAAGCCCCGATAAAGAAATGCCAATACCCATTCCACCCTGAATGACCGGAACGGGTATTTTTAATTCTCCAATATTAAACGGTTTCAAATTGGGTTTTAATTTGTTGGTTTAACGTTAACTGCAAAAAGCCCTTTATCTCCGCTTTTGGTTTCAAATTCTACCTGCTGCTCTGGTTCAAGGCCATCGTATGAGTTGCTGAGTCCACTGCGGTGAACAAAGATATCATCTCCGTTTTCGGTTTCAATAAAACCAAAACCTTTGGTTTCGTTGTACCATTTTACTTTTCCGTTAT
>JBMCIT010000248.1:0-3008 GCA_048616715.1 Tangfeifania sp.
AAAAAATGGCGGTGGTCATTTCCACCCTGAACAATCCCTGGTTTGTTGTTTTGGGCGAATCGGCAGCCGAAAGAGCCCGTGAACTGGGTTACACTGCCCACGTTTTCGACTCGCAAAACAATTCGGCCAAAGAAGCAGAACATTTCGATAATATCATTGCCATGGGTTACGATGCCATCCTGTTCAACCCAACCGATGCCGACGGTTCAGTCCTGAATGTTCGTCGCGCCAAAGAAGCCGGCATTCCCACCTTCTGCATGGACCGCGAAATCAACTCGCGCGATGCTGCGGTTACCCAGTTGCTTTCCGATAATTTTACCGGTTGTGTTAAACTGGGGCAATACTTTGTGCGGGAAATGAATAAAAAAGGAAACTATGTGGAAATCCTGGGCCTGGTGGGCGACAACAATACCTGGAACCGATCGAACGGTTTTCACAGCGTGGTGGATGAATTTCCGGAACTAAAAATGGTGGCACAGCAAAGCGCCGATTTCGACCGGAACAAAGCGATGGACGTGATGGAAACCATCATGCAGGCAAACCCCGACATTGATGCGGTGTTCTGCGGAAACGACGCCATGGCCATGGGCGCTTACCAGGCTGTATTGGCAGCAGGAAAAGCCAATGAAGTGAAAGTTTTCGGATTCGACGGCGCCCGCGATGCCGTTAACGGAGTGGCCGAAGGGAAAATTGAAGCAACAGTGATGCAGTTCCCGGTACTTATGTCGCGCACTTCGGCCGATTTGGCGCATGAGTACATCAATGGCAAACGCGATTTCAGCAGTAAAACTCCGGTAGAAGTGATTCTGATAACTCCTGATAATGTGAAAGAATATCTTCCTGAAAACGAATAAATATGACAAAATCAATCAAATACAGCTTGTGGCTGCTGACTATCCTGCTCATTTTATTTTTTTCGCTGGATATAAGGAAACTGGACGAAGTGAGAGCAAACAGCACAGCAGAAGTTTTTAGCGCAACAGCTTATGCACAGGATTTCTTCGAAAAAAAACTTCCGGCAGAAATTGCCGAAGCTCCTGAAATAACTCCATTAATGGAGATGCTTCAGAATGAACCGCAGCAGGCTTTCGAAAATTACGGGCATAAACTGGGCATAGCAAAAACCTGGTATTTCATGGTGAAAGG
The DNA here is from genome assembly GCA_048616715.1 of Tangfeifania sp. Taxonomy (GTDB): domain Bacteria; phylum Bacteroidota; class Bacteroidia; order Bacteroidales; family Prolixibacteraceae; genus Tangfeifania. The sequence continues at coordinate 1,147 of JBMCIT010000248.1, forward strand.
AGAAGGAGTTATCGAATCAGTGGAGGAAGAAAATCTTCGTGTAAACATCGATCAGGATTTTCAAACAAGGATAGCCACTTCCTTTATTTTCGGCAATGCCATTCGCGATGGCTCGGGATCTGTGGATATCGACGAATTTCTGAACATGACCGATTTCAACAATGTATCCATCGAAATAAACAACAGGGTGAAAAACAGCATCGTTCCGGTTCTTCAAAAAAATGCAAAACCCGGAATGAAATTGGAATTTGCCGGCGCATTCGAAATAAACGAAGACGAAATTGATGTTCAATCCATCCGGATAATTCCGGTGTCAGTAAAACTCAGCGATGGAAATACCGAATAATCAGCAGCCGGTTCTGGAGATAAAAAACGTGTCGAAAGATTTTTCAGGAGTTTATGCCTTGAAAAATGTTGACATGGAGATTTTTCCCGGTCAGGTTACAGCAGTAATTGGCGAAAACGGCGCCGGAAAATCCACCCTGATGAAGATTGTTTCGGGCGTTCACCAGGATTTTGAAGGAGAGATTTTGCTGAACGGCGAAACCGTATTTTTCAAAAACCCGAAAGAAGCTGCAGAAAAAGGCGTGGTAATCATTCACCAGGAACTGAACCTGATTTCGCACCTGAGCATTACCGAAAACCTTTTTCTCGGGCAGGAATTAACCAACAGGTTCGGGTTACTCGATTACCCCAAAATGCACAAAAAAGCAAAAGAACTGCTCACAAGGCTTCAGTTGGATGTCGATCCGCGAACGCCGGTTATTCAGCTTCGGGTGGGTCAGCAGCAACTGGTTGAAATTGCCAAAGCCTTGCTGCTCGAGTCGAAGGTTTTGATTATGGACGAGCCCACCTCGGCTATCAGCGACCACGAAGTGAAACTGCTTTTCCATATAATCAGGGATTTAAAATCAAGGGGAGTGGCCATTGTTTATATTTCGCATAAACTTGACGAGTTGTTTGAAATTGCCGACCGGTTTACGGTGCTGCGCGACGGGGAAAAAACAGGTTCAGGAAAAATGAACGAAACTTCCCGCGAAAAACTGATTCAAATGATGGTGGGACGAAAACTCACCGACAGAATTGAAAAGAAAAATGAACTAGCTCAGGAGGAAGTTTTACGGGTTGAAAATTTGTATTTCCGAAATCCGGAAAATAAAACCGATTATCTCGTAAACGATATCAGCTTTTCACTAAAAAAGGGTGAAGTGCTTGGCATCTGCGGTTTAATGGGCGCCGGCAGAACCGAAGTGCTGGAAGCCATTTTCGGGCTTTTCCCAAAATATGTTTCCGGTGAAATTTTTATTGAAAGAAAAAAAATTCAGATAAATAGTGTGAACGATGCCATCAGCGCAGGAATTGGCCTGGTGCCGGAAGACCGAAAGTTGCAGGGGTTAATTCTAAACATGGATGTGGCAAAAAACACCAGCCTGGCAAACCTCAACAGCATTTCATCATTCGGCTTCATCAACAAAAAAAGTGAGGAACAACTCAGCAAAGAATTCATTAAAAAATTAAATACACGGGCAGCCTCAACCAAAATGGAAGTGCAAAAGCTGAGTGGCGGAAACCAGCAAAAAGTGGTGATTGCCAAATGGCTGGCCACACAACCGAAAATTCTGCTGCTCGACGAACCCACCCGCGGAATTGATGTGGGGGCAAAATCGGAAATTTATAACCTGATTAGTGAACTCGCAGCACAAGGGATGGGAATTGTTGTTGTTTCTTCCGAACTCACTGAAATACTTGCCATTTCAGACAATATACTGGTTTTATCGGAATCGAAACTTACAGCTAAACTGAGCCGGGAGGAAGCTTCGGAAGAGGTGATTATGAAAGCTGCCCTTGTGGAAAAAGAATAA
>JBMCIT010000249.1:0-2998 GCA_048616715.1 Tangfeifania sp.
TTTTTTTTCCTTTGAAGGTGCGCAACGGATCGGGCAGTTCAAATTCAGGAACTTTACTTTCATCGTAGTTGGGCTCGAATTCAATCCTGAGCAATTGCCCAAACGAGAACTGTGCTAAAAAAAGAAATGTAAGTATTAAACTTAATTTTTTCATCGTTATCCGGTTCTGTTTTTATCTGTATTTTTACTCTCAAAAATCATTTCACTTTAATATTTCTGCAATAAACTTAGCAGTTTACGGTCGAGTTTGTATCCGTACCAGTCTTCGTAATCCACGTCTTTTCTTCCCGAGTTCAGCAAACCAAAAGTCCCTTTAAATTCCCAAAGTCCCCAGCCGATTTGGTTTTCAGTTAAAACACTTAAAACATCTCCAAACCAGGCCAGAAACACATCGTGAGGCGTTTGATTGTAGCACCCGCATTCTCCGCAATGAACACCCACGCCCTGTTTAACGGCATCAATCCAGGGGGCATAAAAATCTTCCAGGCTTTTTCGGCTGAATTTTTTCCCATCAATTACACCGGGCCAAACCACATCCGGCGAATCATCGGGATTTTCAAACACCCATGACGCGCGGTAATGCGAAATGTAATGCGGGAAATATCCGCGGCAGCTTTGCCCAACGTCCAAATCAAAAATTTCCGGAATCACATCGTTTCCCACATTGTTACCATCGGCAACAATTATGCGTTCTGAGTTGTATTTCAGAATCACTTTCATGCAGTTTAGCACTACCTCGCGATAGATATCACCCGGAACAGGACCGCGCTGTGAAAACTGGTCATTCATATCCTCGCGGGTGCAAGGTTCGTTTACCAGGTCGAAACTGATTTCATCGCGTGTTTTTGAAGCAAAAGTTTTTGCCCACATTTCCCAATGGGCATAAAAGGCCTCCTGCGCTTCTTTGTCCTGCCAAAGGTTGTAAGGTTCATGAAACCCGGCATTCACACAAAAGCCGGGGGCGCGGTGCAAATCGAGACTTACGTGAAGACCGTATTTATTGGCCCGTTCAACCAGATTATACACCTCCTCAACTGCACTTTCATCAAAATTCAACACATCATCAGGTGTAATATTTTTTGAAGGATCGAATTTCACATACCTGGGATATGCCATTGGAATCCGAACAAAATCGAATCCCCAGTCCGACATCCATTTAAACTCTTCTTCGGTTGTTACTCCCCTGTTATGTGAACGTTGCGGCGAAAAATAATCGAGCAGGTTAAAACCCCTCCACCGGGGTAAACTGTTTTGCGGCTGGTTGAAATATTGATTGCCGGCAGCATTGGTAGCCAAACTGATTCCGGCAGCAGCCATACCGGTAGTTTTTATAAAATTTCTTCGCTCCATTTATATCAGGTCTTTTGGTTTGCGTTAAAGATACAATATGGAAAGGAATGTGCAATAAAGAAATTGAATTAAGGCAAAAAATCAATGCCTGAATCATTCAAAGTTGGTTGAGAAAATTCGTTGTTCGCCGGAAATTTCATTGTTACCGATTTTTCAGAATTATTGCCTTTTTCACCAAACGCATTTAAGTCACTACGTTTGCACACTTATTTAACCCGAAGAATTCAGGATGCTTTCCGCGTAGCTGGTATATTTCCGGTTTGAAAAGAAAAGTACCGTTGCGAAAGATAGCTGTAAGCCGCCACAATTACAGTGGTTATAACTTTTGCAGTTGTGGCATACAACCCCGCGAATTCCACAAAAAATTTCAGAAAAACGTAATTCAGAAAAATGGCGCCGGCAACTGTTAATCCGTATCGGAACAGTTGAACCCTGCCTCTGATTTCAGAAGCTGTAAAAGTGACGTATTTTGCAAGTATAAATCCCGATGTGAAAGTTATTGGGAAAACGATTAAAAATGCGGCAATGTGCGGGCTGATGGCAACAAATCCCAACTCAATAATTTGCTTGTCGAGAATGTAATTGTAAAAAATATAGTAAAGCAGAATATCGAAAACCATGTTGGCGCTACCTGTAGCACCGTACCTGAAAATTTCACAAGGAATAAACCGTAAAAAAGGAAAATAAAAAAAATCGACTACCCGGATAATTATATCCCGTATTTTGCGCATTAAATTCAACATTACAGAAACTTTTCTCGAATTGTGAGGCAAAGAAACAATTTTCATTTGAAAAATGATAATATCAATGCCTGTTTATTGTTTGCTGCAGATTTTGCAAAAAACGAAATTATGATTCCAAAAGTATCATTAATGAACTATTGGTCAATATTTTATGGTTTATGTAGCCGACCTCAGCGAGGTCGAATATGTATAAAAACGCCGGAACATCAAAAGGAAGATTCGGCTGGAGTCGTAAGTGCTTCGTGCATTAAATTATTCTATAAATATGTAATTGATCCGGAAATATAAGATGAATTAATCATCAATCCATTCAAAAAGGTATTCATCTTTAAACTCAATTTCGAAGGCTTTTAAAAACGCCAAATATTCTTCTTTAAACGTCTTTTTTCGGTGGTGCTCTTTTTGATTTTCGATATACCTAATCACATCGGTTAATTGGGAATGGGAATACGAAAATGCGCCAAATCCATCCTGCCACTGAAAACGGAAAGGTGAAAAATTCTTTTCTTTTATAAATCCATTGGAGTTTTTCTTGACTTCACGCACCAGGTCCGATAAACAACACGTTGGTTTCATCCCAATAAAGAAATGAATATGATTATGGGTACCGTTAATTGCCAGCATTCTCAATTTAATTGAAGTTCATTTAAATCAGCAATAACATAAACTGACCTTGGAGAGGTCACATGTTTATAGAAACGGTGGAACAACAAAGAGAAAATTCGACTCCGGCTGGAGTCGTATGACCCTCATGCACAAAAATTTTCTATAAACATGCAATTCCTCAGGAATTGAAAGCCCTGATGCACCAACAACGCGACCTGACCTCAACGATGTCGCATGTGTATAGAAACTCTAATTCTCCGGCGGTTTTCGCAACTCTTTCTTTTGTCCCTGTTTCTTTT
>JBMCIT010000250.1:0-2986 GCA_048616715.1 Tangfeifania sp.
TCAGTCGCATAGAATGTAGTTGTCGCGTCGCGGATTGATAAACAATACCGGTAATTTTTCAGCCTGCTTAATAATTTTTCTTTCAGGCAATCCAATCACCCAGTCGAGAGGTGTAATGGTCGAACTTCCCAGAATCACCAGTAAATCGCTTTCCGAGGATTTTGCCATTTCCAGCGCTTCGAATGCATTTCCCAAACTCGATTTTCTTCCTTTGTATACTTTATGGCGTATTTGAAATTTGTTGAAAAGTTTTTTGGTGAGCAGAATATTATGGCCCACCATTTTTTGCATTTCCCTGTTTTTGTCGTTGGCGCCAATCACTGCAACTTCAGCCTGGTTAAACCGTCCGAACCAGGAACACCAAAGGGCAGCGTCGCTGTTTTCTTGCCGGATATCAACCGGCATTACAATTTTGCTGAACATTGAAACCGGGGCTTCAGGATGGATAAACAGAAAAGGTACCGGGCTTGAAGCCGTGGCTTTTGCATAACTTTTAAACCGGAATGATTCGGTGATAAAAAGAATGGCTTCGTAGTCGTCGGCAAGCAGCTCAGGCATTTCCGAAATCGGTCCCGGTATAAGCATGACGGAAGTTTTTAGTGCCGGTATTTCATTTTTTACGGGTACCAGGTATTCCTGCAGTTTTTGCCTGATGATGTCGCGTTTTGATTTCTCTTTTTTGGTATAGTGATAAACCAGGCAAAGTTCCTTGTTGAATATTGAAGCGATTTTTATGCCGTTTAAAATGAGCGTTTTGTCGGTTGTGACCAGGTGGGTCAGAACCACAATTTTTTGTTCTTTCTTTTCGTTCATTATTCAAGTTTGGTCAAAAATAGGGATTTTAATGAGGAGGATTAAAAAGATGGGTTGAAAAATGTCAGGAATGTTTGTTGCAGAATTGTCTAATTTTACGGGAAATAAAATTGCATTCATGATAAACGAAAAGTTACTTCGTCCTGACAGTATCGCCGTTATAGGCGCTTCAAATAATATTTCGAAACCGGGTGGTAAAATTGTGAAGAACCTGCTCGATCATTCTTTTCCCGGAAAATTGTACCTGGTCAATCCAAAAGATCCGGAAATTCAGGGCATGAAAAGCTACAGGCAGGCAGATGATCTGCCACAAGTTGATTTAGCGATTTTGGCTATTCCTGCACAGTTTTGCATGGATGCGGTAACAGTTCTGGCAGAAAAAAAATCCACAAAAGCATTTATCATTATTTCAGCCGGGTTTGGCGAAACCAGTGAAGAAGGCAAAAAGCTGGAGCAGCAGATTGTGGATGTTGTAAACCGTTACAATGCGTGTTTAATTGGTCCCAACTGCATCGGGGTAATGACTCCGCATCATGCCAGCGTGTTTACCACACCTGTTCCGAAACTGACGCCCGAAGGTTGCGATTTTATTTCAGGATCAGGGGCAACCGCGGTATTTATCATGGAATCCGGAATTCCGAAAGGCCTGCGCTTTGCCAATGTATTTTCGGTGGGCAACAGTGCCCAGTCGGGGGTGGAAGATGTGCTGGCTTACCTCGATGAAACTTTTGACGAAAACAAAAGTTCGCGCGTGAAGCTGCTTTACATCGAAAACATCGACAACCCGGATAAACTTCTTTATCACGCTTCCTCGCTGATTAACAAAGGGTGTAAAATTGCGGCCATAAAAGCCGGCAGTTCGCAGGCAGGCAGCCGTGCTGCTTCGTCGCACACCGGGGCACTTACCAGTTCCGATGCTGCTGTTGAGGCGCTTTTCCGCAAAGCCGGAATTGTTCGCTGTTACGGACGGGAGGAACTGACAACCGTGGCAAATGTGTTTATGTGCAAGGAACTGAAAGGGGAGAAGCTGGCAATTATTACCCATGCCGGCGGCCCCGGGGTAATGCTCACTGATGCACTGGAAGATGGTGGTTTGAAGATTCCGCGGATTGAAGATTCGCTAGAAAAAGAAGCGCTCAAAGAAAAACTTTTCCCCGGATCTTCCGTCGAAAATCCCATCGATTTTCTGGCTACCGGAACCGCGGAACAACTGGGAGAAATTATCGATGCCTGCGAAAACGATTTTGATGTGGACGGAATGGCGGTAATTTTTGGCAGCCCCGGACTTTTTCCCATTCGCGATGTGTACGAAGTGCTCGATAAAAAAATGCAGATTTGTAAAAAACCGGTTTACCCGATTTTACCTTCAATTATTAATGTAAAAGAAGATGTTTCCTATTTTTTGTCGCACGGGAATGTGAATTTTCCCGACGAAGTTTTGCTGGGAAAGGCGCTTACCAAAGTAATCAATACACCTGAACCGGCTTCAAACGAGATTTTTGTGAAAGATATAAATGTGGATGCCATCGGACGGATTCTGAAAGAGGCCCCAAATGGTTATCAGCCGCCTGAAATTATTCACCGGTTGTTTGATGCTGCCGGCATTCCCCGGGTGGAAGAGATGGTTGCCAAAAATGAGAAGGAGGCTGTGCTTGCCGCTATGAAAATCGGGTTTCCGGTGGTGATGAAAGTTATTGGTCCGGTGCATAAAACCGATGTGGGAGGTGTTGTGCTTAATGTCAGGAATGCAGAAGATGTACGGAAAGAATTCCATCATCTCAATGAAATCGAAGGAGTTGAAGGAGTGCTTGTTGCGCAGATGGCTTCCGGAACCGAGCTTTTTCTGGGAGCAACTTACGAAGAAAATTTCGGGCACATTGTTTTATGCGGTTTAGGCGGTATTTATGTGGAGGTGCTGAAAGATGTAGCTTCAGGGTTGGCGCCGCTGAGTCATGAGGAGGCCATGTCGATGCTGAAGCAGCTTAAATCCTATAAACTCATGAAAGGATACCGCAAGCAGGAAGGAATTAATATTCCGCAGTTTGCCGATATCATGGTCCGGCTTTCCAGTTTGCTGCGGTTTGCCACCGAAATCAAGGAACTGGATATTAATCCGCTGCTGGGCAATGAAAAAGAGATTCTGGCAGTGGATGCGCGGATCAGGGTGGAGCGG
>JBMCIT010000251.1:0-2980 GCA_048616715.1 Tangfeifania sp.
TCGAAGGTATTCGATGGAACTCGCATAAATGAATTTGGAAAAAATTTTCTTGTATGTCAAATATGCTCGTTTCATGATTCGAAAATACAAAAAAGCGAAGGCAAAATGACCGAACATTCTTCAAATATTTGAAAAACACAGTCAAACTGATATTTTTGTCACCACTAAAACGTTTCGGTAAATATATTTCAGAAATTATACTTTAAATGAAATTAAATGGGAAAACAAGAGAAAACGAAAAATGGCTTTTTTAAGCGCGTACTCGACAAGGTTGAGATAGTAGGGAACAAATTGCCACATCCGGTTACATTATTTGCCATTCTGATGGTAGCCACTTTGCTGCTGTCGTGGTTTTTCAGCGGGGTTTCAGTAGAACATCCGGGCAAAGAAGCAGGATTGGTTGACAGTGAAGGAAACCCGGTGAGCACCATTGAAGTGGTGAACCTGCTTTCGAGGGAGGGTGTGCAAATGATTTTCACCCGAATGGTTTCCACCTTTGCCAACTTTCCTCCCCTCGGCCTGGTGCTGGTAGTTATGCTGGGAATTGGCGTTGCCGAATATACCGGGTTAATATCGGTAGCATTACGGCTGTTTGTTTCCAAAGTTCCAAAATCGGTTATTACCTTTTCCATTGTAGTGGCTGGTATGGTTAGTTCAGTTGCAGCCGATGCAGGATATGTGGTGCTCATTCCGCTGGGAGGCGCCATTTTTTTGGGAATGGGCAGGCACCCGCTGGCCGGAATCGGAGCTGCTTTCGCCGGAGTTTCCGGTGGTTTTGGCGCCAATTTCCTGCCCACCGGCCTCGACCCCATGATTGCAGCTTTTACCGAGCCGGCCGCACAAATTATCGACCCGGATTATACGGTAAACCCGCTATCGAACTACTATTTAATGGCGGCATCTGTGCCCCTTATCGGACTGATCGGCACCTGGGTGACCGAAAAAATCCTGGTACCACGGCTGGGAGAATACAAACCTTCATCCGATGTGGAAATTGAAAAAGAAAGCCCGATTACCAGCCAGGAAAAGAAAGCGCTGGTATGGACAGGCGGTGTCACTTTATTCGTTTTCGGACTGATTTTGCTCACCATCATTCCTGAAAACGGATTATTGCGCGGCGAAATTGATCCCGCAACCGGTACCCGCAGCATGAAACCGTTTTACGACTCGCTGGTGCCCATGATGTTCATCCTGTTTTTTGTAGCCGGACTGGCATACGGAATTGCGGCCAAAACTATTAAAAACGATAAAGATGTTGCCGATATGACGGCCAAAAGCATGTCGACCATGGGCATGTACATTGTAATTGCATTTGTGGCCGCGCAGTTTGTGGCCTACTTTAACTGGTCGAACCTGGGAAGTGTCCTGGCGGTAAAAGGTTCCGACGGCCTCAATGCAATCGGGTTTACCGGCGGGCCGCTCCTTGTGGCATTCATCATTGTTTCCTCTTTGGTAAACCTGGTAATGGGAAGCGCCTCGGCAAAGTGGGCGCTGCTGGCCCCCATTTTTGTGCCCATGCTCATGCTCATGGGTTATTCGCCCGAAACCACGCAGGCAGCTTACCGTATTGGCGATTCCTATTCCAACATACTCACACCTTTGCTGCCTTATTTTCCACTGGTGATTGTTTTTGCCCAGAAATATGTAAAAGAAACAGGAATTGGGACACTCATTTCAATGATGCTGCCGTTTTCAATTGCTTTTGCGCTGGTTCGAATCCCCATGTTCCTGTTGTGGATTTGGGCCGGATTGCCACTTGGAATTGAAGGGCCGATTTATTATTCACCCTGATTTTATTTTAATTAAAATCAGAAATTGATATTAAAAGAAATGCCACCGCAAAAATCCGGTGGCATTTCTTTTTCAAACATACCAGTAAATTTTCTCTGCTATTTAGACTTCAAAATTTTTTAATCCTTCAAAATTAAGCGTGGAAAAATAATCTTCAATGGTTTCTGCACGTCTGATTTGCACTACCTCGCCATTTTCACGAAGCAATAATTCCGATGATTTCAGTTTGCCGTTGTAGTTAAAACCCATTGCGTGACCATGAGCGCCTGTGTCGTGAATAACCAGAATATCATTCGGTTTTAGTTCAGGCAGCATCCGGTCGATAGCAAATTTATCATTGTTTTCGCAAAGCGATCCGGTTACATCGTATTTGTGATCGTGCGGCAGGTGTTCTTTTCCAGGAACAGTAATGTGGTGATAGGCGCCGTACATGGCCGGCCGCATCAGGTTTACCATGCTGGCGTCGAGGCCTGCAAACCGTTTGTACGTATTTTTAATGTGGCGCACCTTTGTAACAAGGTATCCGTAAGGTCCTGTAATTGCACGTCCCGATTCGAAAAACAGTTTAAGCGGCGCCAAACCGTTATTTTCAATTTTTTCTTTGTACAATTTCTGAATTCCATTGCTTACATACTGCAAATCCACCGCCTTCTCTTCCGGTTTGTATGGGATTCCGATACCCCCGCCAAGATTGGCAAAACTGATCTCAACGCCGGCTTTTTCGTGCACTTCAGCAATCAGATTGAACAACAAATCCGCGGTTTCAATAAAATAATCCGGATCCAGTTCGTTGGAAGCAACCATGGTATGAACACCAAAATTTTTAACGCCTTTGCTTTTCAAAAGCCGGTATCCTTCAATCATTTGTTCGTGCGTAAATCCGTATTTTGCTTCTTCCGGATGGCCAATAATCAGGTTTCCTTCTTTTAAATCGCCCGGATTGTAACGCATGCAAATGGTTTCGGGCAGCCCTACGTTTTTCTCCAGGTATTCAATATGCGAAATATCATCGAGGTTAATAATGGCACCCATCTCTTTTGCCTTACGAAATTCGCTCACCGGCGTATCATTGGAAGTAAGCATGATTTCGTCGCCACTTAAACCTACCCTTTTGGCAAGTTCCAGCTCAGCTTCGGAACTGCAGTCAATTCCAAAACCTTCTTCTTTCAAAATTTTCATCAGGTAAGGA
>JBMCIT010000252.1:0-2975 GCA_048616715.1 Tangfeifania sp.
CCTTCTTTTAACTGGTTACGGCTGATTGCATCGATTATTGAATCGACCAACTGCTGAAATTTCAGCACATTTGAATTATCGTCAATCTTGAGTTGTATATTGGTCATAGTTAAATCTACTAGCAGAACACTAACCGTTCTGTTCTGTTCTACAAATCTAAAAAAATAGCTGGAAAATATTTATTAATCCGAACCAATAACAATAGAAATACGGTTGAAGCGTTTAAAGAAAAAGGATAGGGACAGTTACCGGTTTATAGTGGTTAAGTTTGGTCAGCAATACTTCTTTTTTATTCAGCGTAACTTTTCCCTTATCCTTTTTTGTTTTTAAAAATAAGGCTTATTTCACAAATTCAAAAATCCTTTTGTAACTTTCGGGGAAAATCAAAATAAAACACAAAAATGATACGCGAATTAATAAGAAAAAACCGCAGTTACCGGAGGTTCGATCCTTCAATGAAAATAGAACCTTCATCCATTGAAAAATGGATTGAGCTTGCCCGTTTTTCACCAAGTGCACGTAACCTGCAGCCTTTAAAATTTGCATTCAGTACCGATGAAAACATCAACAAACTGATATTTCCGCACCTTGGCTGGGCAGGCTATTTAAAAGATTGGGACGGACCGGCTGAAGGTGAACGACCGGTAGCTTACCTTGCAATCCTGCAGGATAAATCGATTACCAGCAATGTACACTGCGATGACGGGATTGCGGCTCAAAGCATTCTGCTTGGCGCGGTGGAAGACGGATTTGGCGGCTGTATCATCGGCACTGTAAACAAAAGTAAAGTGGCTAAAATTTTCAAACTGCCCGACACGCTTGAAATTTTGTGGATGATTGCCCTGGGAAAACCTTCGGAAAAAGTAGTGCTCGACACAGCAACCGGAAACGAAATAAAATACTGGCGCGACAATGAAGATGTTCATCATGTTCCGAAACGCCCGTTAGACGAACTGATTTACAAGAAATTGTAAAAGAAAGAAGGATAGCCAAACAACCATCCTTCTTTTTTCTAACCTCTTATAAAAAGTGCTTTTATAATGTGATGTGCAATCTTCGGATTTTCCTTCAGGCGGCGTGTGGAGTAATTAAACCAGTGGACCCCGAATGGTACATAAACCCGCATCAGATGGCCTTCGTCGATGATTGACTGCCGCAATTCAGGAGTAACCCCGTACAACATCTGAAATTCGTACCTGTTTTTTGGCACCTCATATTTTTCGATAAGCTTCAATGAGTTATCAATCAAATATTTATCGTGGGTGGCAATGGCGGCATACATTTTATTCTGAAACATAAACTCCAAATCTTCCATGAAATGTGCCCGCACCTCATCGTAATTCCGGTAGGCAATCTTTTCTGGTTCGATGTAAATTCCTTTGCAAAGGCGGAAATTCAGCGGTACTTTTTCTGTATTCAGTTCACTGAGTTTTTTCAGATCATTCAGTGTACGGCGCAGATAGGCTTGCAATACAAGTCCTGTATTTTTCGGAAATTCCTGTTGCAGTTTCCTGAATATTTCGATTTCCAGGTCCACACACTGCGAGTCTTCCATATCGATGCGGACAAAACTGTTTTTTTCAGCAGCCAGCGCTACAATTTCGCGAATATATTCGTAGCAAACATCTTTATCGATAAGCAAACCGAACATGGTGGGCTTGAGCGAAAAGTTTCCTTTCACGCCCTCACTTGTGAAACGTTCTATAATTTCGAAATACGCATCGCGATTTTTTTCAGCTTCACTGAGATTGGTAATAAATTCGCCCAGCAAATCGATGGTAACTTCAATTTTTTTATGATTCAGCAGCTTCGATGCCAGCAATCCTTCTTCAATGGATTCCCCGGCAATGTACCTTTTCGAAAATACCCAAACCAACTTTTTGGGCATGTAAGGCAATACGTTTGCAATTAGTCTGTTCAACATTTTTTGGTATTGGTATTCTTCAAAATATTTTGTTAAGGGTAAAAGTACAATGCACCTCCTTGTTTTTTCAATGATGTTTATCAGTGATGAAGTATGATTTAACACATGTTTTATTTGAAAGTAAGTGATTTATAAAGCACTAAAAAATTTACCGGTTTCGTCTCCGGCATTTAACTGAAAGAATTATCTTTGTCGCGGTTAATAATCAAAAAAACTGAAATAGATAATGAAAGGAACATCTTCAATTTTAGGGATTGTAGCGCTGGTTGCAGTTGCTGTGCTATACATTTTGTATTTTACCGGTATCAATACTCCGGGCAATGAAGCTTTGCAGGAAGAAGCAGCAGCTGCCATTTCTGATGCAGGTTCGCTTAAAATTGCTTACGTAAAAGCTGATTCCGTTATTATGAATTACGATCTGGCACAGGAGCTTCACGATGAATTCACAAAAAAACAGGAAGCATACAATACTGAATACGAAACAAAACGCCAGTCGTTTGAAAGAGAAGCTGCCGCTTTTCAGGAAAAACTGCAGCGTGGAGGGTTCCTGACCGAACAGAGGGCCGTTCAGGAACGTGACCGTTTGGTAGGAAGGGAACAGGAGATTATGCAACTCGACCAGGAATTGTCACAGAAACTGTCTGAAATGCAATCTTCAAACAACCAGCAAATTCTCGACAGCCTGATGAGCTACTTAGAAGAATACAACAAAACAAAAAATTACGACTACATTTTAAGTGGCGGAGAGGTACTGATCGGCAAAGACTCCTACAATATTACCGCCGAAGTACTGAAAGCGCTGAACGAACGCTATACAGGCAAAACTGAAGAGTAAAAACGAGCTACATATTTTTCAATATGAAATCCGGGTTATTTCCCGGATTTTTTTTGCTTAAATTGCAGCTTTCAACCGAAAATGTTAAATAACATGTTTGCCAGCCGGTATCTCGACAAAAATAAAGTTGAACCATTGATTAATACGCCCCCTTCTCCTGCCCTTAAAATAATTGTGGTTATTCCATGCTATCGCGAACCGGACATTTTGCAAACA
>JBMCIT010000253.1:0-2975 GCA_048616715.1 Tangfeifania sp.
TTTTTTTGGATACCATTTGAACTTTATTTTTCTATTACACCATACTATGAAATCTGCCAAAATTTTGGTATATTGGTAACTGAACAAAAAACCTTCGGAAAGATGGTTATGGAAAAGCAAAATTTTTTACCTAACGAAGTTGAAAAGAAGTTAAAAGAAAAAAATGAATCTTTTTCTTCTGCAAATATTACAGAACTTGAAGAATTATTTCAGGATGTGTGGGCCCGTAACCAAGAACTGGAAAAGCAAAACCAACTGTTGGAAACAACCCAAACCGAACTTTTGGCATTAAAAGACCGATACACCGATTTATTTAAAAATGCCCCTGTTGGCTATTTTATTCTCGATTCTTCATTCAGGATTCAGGAAGTTAACAACACTGCCTGTGATTATTTTTGTATGAACTGTGAAGATTTAACCGGAAGCTTTTTTACAGATTTTGTCGACGATGAGTACCGTACGTTATTTAGCAATTCACTTAAAGAGCTTGATTCGGGTAGTTTAGTCAGCAAATGCGATTTAAAATTAGCAACCGTAAATTCAGGTTTTTACGGCAGGGTAATTATTTCGGCAACTGACAAGGATGGTAACCCAGGCAATTTCAGGGTTGCAGTTATCGGCGATTCAGAAATTAATTCCGGCGCTCCACGTCCGGTTATTGAAAAAAAACAGTTGCCAAAGGTAAATGATCCAAATGATTTAATTAATTATCTGACAATTCTGATAGCCGAAGACGACGAACCGGCCCGGGTGTATCTCTCGGAATTACTAAAAAATGAATGCAAAAAAATCCATTTTGCAAATAACGGGCAGGAAGCCGTTGAGATGTATGCTGAATTTAAACCTGATTTGGTTTTAATGGACATTAAAATGCCGGTAATGGATGGTTACAGTGCTGCAATCAAAATTAAAGGGATAGACGACAATGCATTTATTATTGCGCAAACAGCTTATGCACTTGCCGGCGACCGTGAAAAAGCGCTGGCCGCCGGCTGCAGTGATTATCTTGCCAAACCGGTCAGAAGAGATGATTTATTAAACATGCTTCGAAAACATTTGATGTAATCCCTGAAAAAAACTGATGGGTTAACACTTTAACTTACCGGCTTTTTTTTATTCTGATTAGTTTAATTTACAATTGCTGCAATTGCTGCTCCAAGTAAACTCGAGTTTTCAACTTCCACAATTTCGTAATACCTTTTTTTATCTCCTGAAAGAAATTGTTGCAGGAACGATTCAAACATGCTCTGGAATTTTTTCAGTTTATAAAAAGTGGTTCCTTCAATGGTCATCAAAACCGGTTTGTCTTCCGATTTTGCTTTGCCGGTTCTGAGAATTACCGATGCAAGGTTAGCGGCAACCAGTTTAGCTGCCCGTTCAATCAGGCCATCGATAATAATAGTTGCAGCAATTTTATCATCATGAGTTACAAGCGCTTCATCCAACTCGTTTAATTCCATTTCACTCACGCGGGTGGCTGTTGCTTTTTTCTTGTCAACAGCTATAGATTCAGCCGGAGTTTCTTTGTCCGGATCAATGCCCGAAACAAATTTATTTACCTGCTCCGAAGTCAGTTCCGGTAATTTGTGAATGTTGTTTTTTGATTCTTCCGAGAACAAACCTTCATCGGCCGCTGCTTTCAAAACCACGGTGCACAGTCCGCCAAAATAGCCGCCGGCAAACATTTTTTCAAACGAGTAGCGCCCCGGATTTTTAGTGGTATTGTCAAATGCAATGTCGAGGTCGGTGCGCGGGACTTTCCCGAAATTTCCCGACTCGATATTGATAATCTGGCTGCCTGCCAAATCCAGTCCCGGTGTTTTTGTGATGTTTTTATTGGGCTCGATGTAGCTCGTGTTTGTGCCGGTTCCCAAAATAAAACCAATGTAAGTATCGTAGGTTTTGCCGGCTGTTGCAGCTTTACCAGCCAGCAGAGTAGAAACAGTGTCGTTCATTAAAACAAGTTGCTTGTCGGGTGTGCCCATAGCTTTCAGCAGGTTTTCACCTATCATTTCACCAATCACTTCAGGCGCTTTTACTTCCTTGCTCCATTCGAGGAGTTTTCCGTCTTTATTTGGAAATATCTCTGCAGCATACGAAAAACAAAACCCGATTTTGTCTGAATCATCTTTGTAATCTTCAAGGTATTTTGCAAAAGTGTTGAAGAATTCTTCTTTTGAAAGTTCTTCGTCCACTGCGGGCATTTTGTTCAACTGAATTTTTTCGGTTTGCAGGTTTAAGTTATCATCAAAATAAACTTTTGCCGCCCTGAAATTGGTTCCTCCCGCATCTATTGCAACTACCGGCTCGTTAGCTTTCACCTCGCCCTCAGCTTCGATGTAGGTTGGCAGCATCATCAGCGAGCTGTCTTTCCCTTCGAGGCCTTTTGTCATTTCCTGCATAAATTCATTTACCAGTTCCTCCAGGTTTAAATCGGAGGCCGACATTTTGTGTTCTTTTAAAAATTGTTGTGCTTTATCCATTATTAACTGTTTTAAATTTTACAATACATTTTCAATTTTGAATACCCATGCATAGGGGCTTGGATTGTTTGCCGGATTTATTTCCGGAGTTGAAATCACCAACGCTGAACCTGATTTTTTTGTTTTTACCGCAAAATCGAGCCCGAGCATTTTTACATCCCCGCGTTTACTGATTCCTTTTACAGTAACCGATTCTCCCGGCCATTCGGTGCAAATAACATATAAATCATTTCCTTTTTGGGTGAAGAAAATATTTTCCTGTTTGTTTTCGGCGGCGCCATTCCATTTGCGGGTTTCGTAAATTGCTTCTCCGTTTACATCGAGCCAGCTTCCGATGTCGAGCAATCGTTGCTGCTGAATAACCGGAATGCGTCCGTCGGCTGTGGGCCCAACATCGAGCAACAGGTTGCCGCCGCCTGCCACTTTTTCTACCAGCAAATCAACCAGTGCATCCGAGGTCATGTAGTTATTTAAATCTTCCACCTGGTTGTA
>JBMCIT010000254.1:0-2968 GCA_048616715.1 Tangfeifania sp.
TCAAAGATTTTGAATTTCACCGTTTAAAATAACGGTTTCAATTAAATCGGAAGCGAAGCGGTAAGGCAGGTATTCAATTCCCGGCATATCGGAAGTAATAAAAACATTGGCGATTTTTCCGCGGGCAATGCTTCCCAGCCGGTCGCTGATTCCCATGGCATAAGCAGAATTTAGGGTAGTGGCATTGATTACCTCTTCGGGCAGCATGTTGTATTTAATGCATCCGAGCGATGAAATAAAATTCATGTCTCCGCCGGGCGACGAACCGGGATTGTAGTCGGAAGCCAGTGCCACCGGAAGTCCGGCTTCAATCATTTCGCGTACAGGCGACAGTTTCATATTCAGAAAAAAAGCAGCCCCCGGCAAAACGGTCGGCATGGTTCCAGAACCTTTCAAAACCTCCATCTCTTCTTTTCCTATATGCTCGAGGTGGTCAACTGAAAGTGCATTGTATTTAACTCCCACCTGCACCCCGCCGGTGAACCCGAGTTCGTTGGCATGAATTTTTGGCCGCATTCCGTATTTTGCGCCCGCCATTAAAATGCGGCCGGTATCTTCTGCCGAAAAAAATCCTTTATCGCAAAACACATCGATGTAATCTGCGAGATCTTCGGCGGCCACCCTGGGAATCATTTCATTAATAACCAAATCGACATACTTTGAAACATTTTGCCGGAATTCTACAGGAATGGCATGTGCCCCCAGAAAAGTAGAGCGGATACAAACCGGTGTTGTTTCCTTCAACCGTTTTATTACTCTCAGTAATTTAAGTTCTCCTTCAAGTGTCAGTCCGTAGCCACTTTTAATTTCAACGGCACCGGTGCCTGTTTTTATAATTTCGAAAATACGTCCAAGAGCTTCATCGTACAATTCGTCCTCCGATTTCTCCTGCAGCATTTTTGCCGAATTTAAAATTCCTCCTCCCCGCTCAGCAATTTCTTCATAAGAAAGGCCATTTATCCGATCGACAAACTCTTTTTCGCGCCAACCGGGAAAAACCAGGTGGGTATGTGAATCGCAGTAGCATGGATAAACCAACCGGTTTGAACAATCAATCTCAACCAGCAGATCATCGTCGCGGTAGGTATCTTTTAAACTTTCCATTGGTCCGTACTTATAAATCAGCTCGTCGCTGATAATTAAAAAGGCATTTTTGATGGTCTTCACATTGGCCATCTCCTTTCCCGATTTGAATGCAACCGGCTGGTCTTCAACCTGAACAAGTTCCCTGATATTTTCGAGTAATAATTTCATAATTTCAGATTTTAATAAAAAGGTACGAAATTGAATTCAATTATCACAAGCCTGAACGGTTGAATAACGGAATCTTTTAATTTTTCCCTTCTGTTAAAAATCATAAAGGAAACCGTAAGTTTTATTATTTTCGGGCTTTTAAACAAAAAAAGACATGCTGAAAAAAGTACCGCATACCTACGTAATCATCTTCTCATTAATTGTTTTTTGCGCAGTTTTAACCTGGTTTATTCCCGGCGGAGAGTTCGAACGCGAACATGTAACTGTAAACGGAGTTGAACGCGAAGTAATTAAACCCGGTTCGTTTCAATACATCGAAAGCAATGAACAAACATGGCAGACGTTTTCGGCATTTTTCGAAGGTTTTGTAAACACCGCCAATATTATTGCTTTTATCATCATGATTGGTGGTGCATTCTGGATAATGAATGAAAGCAAAGCCATCGACATCGGTATTTATTCTTTTCTGAAATCAGCTAAAAAATGGGAACGCAATAAAATAATGCGAAAACTGGGAGTAAACAACATAATACTAACCGGAATTATGCTGATATTTAGCCTGTTCGGAGCCGTTTTCGGCATGAGCGAAGAGACCATCGCTTTCACCATTATTTTTGTTCCGCTGGCCATTTCAATGGGATACGACTCAATTGTTGGGGTGTCACTGTGCTTTGTGGCCGCTGCACTCGGTTTTGCAGGTGCTTTTCTGAATCCCTTTACCGTAGGAATTGCCCAGGGATTGTCCGATATTCCTTTGTTTTCCGGGATTGAATACCGGATTTTCATGTGGATAGTTATTAACATTGTTGGTTTTACTTTTATATTACGGTATGCTTCGCGTATTCATAAAAACCCGGAAAAATCGCTGGTTTATAAAGAAGATGAATACTGGCGCCACCGAAATGAAAATACAAATACTGAAATCAGTTATAAAATTCCACGTGGCGCCTGGGTCGCCTTTATTTCACTTTCGGTATTCTTAATTCTTTTTTCAGTGTTTTATCCGGTGAGTGAGCTGAAAATAGGGAACTCTGCAATAACATTTCCTGCTGTACCTGTTGCCACTGCTTTATTTATCATTTCAGGATTATTGACACTGCGTAAAACAGTGCATTATTTTATTCTGACACTGCTGACATTCACCATCATTTTTCTGATTATCGGTGTGATGGGTTACGGCTGGTATGTGATGGAAATTGCCACGCTTTTCCTTGCGCTGGGAATATTTTCCGGGATTGCAGCAGGGAAAAGCCCTAATAAAATTACTACATCGTTTATCCAGGGAGCCCAGGATATTTTGCCGGCAGCGCTGGTTGTGGGGCTGGCCGGCGGCATTGTTGTCATTCTTGAAGACGGGAATATCATCGACACGATTCTTTATTCGGTATCACAATCGATGCAGGACCTTGGGAAGGTGGGTTCGGTAAGTGTAATGTACGTCATTCAGTCGTTCCTCAATATTTTCATTCCGTCCGGTTCCGGCAAGGCGGCGCTCACCATGCCCATGATGTCGCAATTCTCCGATTTAATTGGCATCTCGCGCCAGGCAACGGTGGTGGCTTTTCAGTTTGGCGACGGGTTCACCAACATGATTACACCAACTTCCGGAGTATTAATCGGTGTGCTTGGAATTGCACGTATTCCTTATGAAAAATGGTTTAAATGGGTAGCGCCGTTTGTGGTGATTCTTACTCTGCTGGGTTTTCTCTTGCTG
>JBMCIT010000255.1:0-2962 GCA_048616715.1 Tangfeifania sp.
CACTACAAATAATTAGGCACAAAAAAAGCTGTCCGGAACGGACAGCCTCTATATTTTTCAAATCAATTACTATTAATCACCTGATGAAACATTTGCTGCTTCGCCGGTAATTGTGTATGTAACTGTTACAGTTGAAGAAGCAGCTTCCAAACTTGAATATTCATCGTCATCAACTTTCAGATTATACGTTAAAGGATGTCCTTTCCCATTACCTGTTCCGGTATAAACACTTTTAATTCCGGTAACAATGTTTTTACTCTCTCCCGGAGCATTCAACTCAACTGTCTGTCCAGTTCCAGGATTTCCAACAGCGCCACTCTCTATACTACTCGCTATTATTTCCAAACTTAAACCCGTTGGAAGATCATTGTCAATTCCTACTGTAATATCCCGGGTTTCGCCGTCTTTTACAATTGAAGTATAATTTAATGCTAAATCCGAATTGGTGGCTCCTGAAAAATCAACAGCCTCTCCTGCTTCCATATTTTCAAGAGCAGGAGTTAACGTAATTATCCCCGCTTCACCACTTAGCCCTTCAATATCAACAAGTGCAACCTGTGGGATATCCAATGTTACCTGATGTGAAGCTTCGTTTGAGTCATCGTTATCTCCGGTTTGACCAACTACGACTACGGCGTTTGCTACTCCAAAAGAAAATAAAACTGCTGCGATAATAAATGATAACTTTTTCATGATTTTGTGTTTTTTAATTTTTGTAATTATTTTAATTTGTAAATTCAATCTTCAAGCGTGCCAAGCCCATTGCAACGCAAATGCCAAAATCATAAAATTCTGAAATACAATACATTAGCATCGTGCCAAAAAATTACTGGCGTTTCAATTTGGGACAGTTTTTATCAAATCCGGACGCGGGCCATTTAGAGACAAATGTCAAACCGGAGGTAGGAATAACTGAATGGGCAAGTCAGGCTAAAACTTATATCAAACAAAAAGGAGCCTTTCAGCTCCTTTCCCGATTTGTGATGAAATTATAATTTAGACTCATTAAAAATTCAGCAGCGAAAGTAAATTGTTAATGGCCGTTAATCAAATTGATTTTTATTTATTCAGAATAGAAAAAACAATAAAAATGCAGCTTAATGAATTGATTCCAAATTATTCCGGATGAAAAAACCCCCAGATATTTTTCGAAAAAAACCACAATAATTTTTCAAAAAAAAAGTTAAAGGTTTTCAACTATTTGAAGGAACCCCGATTATAGTTATATTTAACCGATTTTTTGTAAGATAAATTAGGAATAAATATTACCTATCCAATTAAAACTTTAATTTGTTAGTTATGGAAAAGAATTCAAAAAAGAGTGCAGTTTCAAGGAGAGCCTTCATTGGAACTACGGCTGCGGCAGCAGCGGGATTTACCATTGTTCCGAGCCACGTAGTTGGCGGACTGGGACACAAAGCGCCGAGTGACAAACTCAACATCGTTGGTGTTGGAGTTGGAGGTATGGGTTTTGCTAACCTGAAAAACCTCGAATCGGAAAACATCGTTGGTTTATGCGATGTTGACTGGAAATACACCGGCGAAAATGGCGTTTTCGACCGTTATCCGAATGCCAAAAAGTACAAAGACTATCGCAAAATGTACGATGAAATGGGCGATGATTTTGATGCAGTAGTAGTTGCTACTGCCGACCATACCCATGCCATTGTCGCTGCAGATGCGATTACTATGGGCAAACACGTGTATGTACAGAAACCGTTGACCCACTCGGTTTACGAATCGCGCCTGCTGACTAAACTGGCCGACAAGTACAAAGTGGCCACCTCAATGGGTAACCAGGGTTCTTCGGGCGAAGGTGTAAACCTGACCACCGAATGGATTGCCAAC
This sequence comes from Tangfeifania sp., assembly GCA_048616715.1. Classification (GTDB taxonomy): domain Bacteria; phylum Bacteroidota; class Bacteroidia; order Bacteroidales; family Prolixibacteraceae; genus Tangfeifania. The sequence goes on from JBMCIT010000255.1 coordinate 1,849, forward strand.
GGCGAAATTGGTGAAGTAACCAAAGTGGAAGCGTTCACTGACCGCCCGATTTGGCCACAGGGACTTAATACACCGGAACAGGGACACTGGGTTCCTGATACGTTGGATTGGGACTTGTTTACCGGCCCGGCGAAAATGAAACCATTCAACGAAATTTATCACCCGTGGAACTGGCGCGGTTGGTGGGATTATGGCACAGGCGCCCTTGGCGACATGGCCTGCCATATTTTGCATCCTGTTTTTGTTGGTCTGCAGCTGGGATATCCTACAAAAGCACAGGCAAGTTCTACCTTGTTGCTTCAGGATTGTGCACCGAATGCACAGTCGGTTAAACTGACTTACCCGAAAAGAAGAGCAAAAGGGCCATGGAAAATCGATCTTCCTGAAGTTGATGTTCACTGGTACGACGGTGGAATCAAGTGGGATTTGCCCGAAGGCTGGCCAGCCGGAAAAAATCCGAATGACAGCGGCGGCGGCGTTATCTTCCACGGAACAAAAGACAAACTGATTTGTGGCTGCTACGGTGTAAACCCATGGTTGCTTTCAGGACGTAAACCGAATGCACCTAAATTCCGCAGAAGAGTTGAAGCCAGCCACGAGATGGACTGGGCACGTGCATGCAAAGAGAGCCCGGAAAACCGTGTTCCTACCGCTTCCGATTTCAGCGAAGCCGGTCCATTCAACGAAATGGTTGTAATGGGTGTTATGGCAGTTCGCCTGCAGTCATTGAACAAAACACTCGAATGGGATGGTGAAAACATGGAATTCACAAACCTGAAAGATGACGAAACAATTCGCACAGTTATCAAAGACGGTTTCGAAATTAAGGATGGCCACCCGACATTCAAAAAAACATGGACGGATCCTGTTTCAGCAAAAGAATTTGCTGCTGAACTGGTTAACCACACTTACCGTGCTCCATGGAAATTGCCTGATATGCCGGCATAATCAAAACAAAATTGCATTAATACAAAAAGGATGTCCGGGGCCGGACATCCTTTTTTTTTGTGAAAACCTGCAAAAACCGGTTTCTTCTATTCCACCAGGAGCACTATTTCCCACCGGATTTATTCATTTTCTTATACCACATAAATTCCCCTTTATTGTAATACTG